>CAZZVZ010000007.1:0-22605 GCA_964657655.1 Gammaproteobacteria bacterium
CCAGCCACATCTCGTCAGCCTCGGGCAGCGCCAGTGCCAGGGTGAAGGCACGCGGACTGGCCGCCATGGCAGCCAGATCCGAAAGATTGACGGCGAGCGCTTTCCAGCCCAATGCGTGAGGTGCCACGTCGACAAAGAAATGGCGGCCCGCGACCAGCATGTCGCTCGACACCGCGAGCACCTGGCCGGGATGCGCATCGATCAGCGCACAGTCATCGCCATTGCCAAGCAGCACCGAATGCGCCGGGCGCGCGAAGAACTGCCTGATCAGTTCGAACTCGCCCATCGCGACCGATCAGCGTTTGCGCGCGACGTTGACCTCATTGGGACGCACTTGCGCTGCGACTTTGTCGAGCACACCGTTGACGTAGCGAAAGCCATCGGTACCACCGAACGACTTGGCAAGCTCGACCGCCTCGTTGATGACCACCCGATAGGGAATCTCGACATGACCCTTGAGTTCGAAAGTGCCGATCAGAAGCACTGCGTGCTCGACCGGGGAGAGCTCGATGATGGGTCGATCAAGATGCGGAGAAATCAGGGCACGCAGCCCCTCTGGATCGCGCATCACACCGTGCAGCAGGGCATCGAAATGCGCGGCATCTGCGCGATCAAAGCCAGTTGTCTCACGAACGTGCGCGTCGATCGCGCCGGCATTCTGGTTGCCCGTCTCCTTGGACAGCAGCCATTCGTAGAGGCCCTGCAACGCCAGCTCGCGAGCGCGCCGGCGCGCACTCTTGGGCGGCGCCTTGGGTGCCTTGTGCTGGTCAGCGCCTGGCGCTGGTTTGGCGTCAGACATCACCCGAACACCGCCTCATCGTCTTCTGTTGCCAGATCCTCAAGCGCTTCGGCGAGATTGGCCATCTCAACTGCCACGCGGGCTGCGTCGCGCCCTTTTTCACTGGCTCGCACCTCAGCCTGCTGGTCATTTTCGGTGGTCAACACCGCATTTGCGATCGGCAGACCCAGATCGAGGGCCACGCGAGAAATTCCGGCGGCGCACTCGTTGCACACCAGTTCAAAATGATAGGTTTCGCCACGAATCACGGCGCCGAGAGCGATCAACGCATCGAACTGGGTCGACTGCGCCATCTTCTGCAGCATCAGCGGGATTTCAAGAGCGCCCGGCACCGTCACCAGCAGCATGTCGCTGTCGGCGATGCCCAGTGCGCGCAGCTCTGCGACGCACGCCTGCGTCAGTGCCTCGCAAACCGGCAGGTTGAACCTGCTTTGCACCAGGCCGATACGCAGCCCCTCGGCATTCAGGCTCTGCGGAATTTCCGATGCACTCAAGACGATTCTCCTTGGCTGTAACCACTGACGCGCAAATCAAAGCCTGCCATGGAAGGCATCTTCCGCGGCCGCGCCAGCAAACGCATTTTGCCGACACCCAGATCACGCAGAACCTGCGCGCCGATGCCGTAAGTGCGAAGGTCCATCTTATACCGGGCATGCTCCGAGGCCGGCTTGCCGTGCTCGCAACTGGCAAGCGCGTCGAACTGGCGGAACAGGCGGTCCGCAGTTTCAGCGCAATTGAGCATCACGAGCACGCCACGCTCGCTCTGGGAAATGGCTTGCAGCGCGTCGGGAATGCTCCAGGAATGCGTGGTGGCTCCGCGATCGATCAGATCCATGATCGACAGCGGTTCGTGCACCCGCACCAATGTTTCTTGCTCCGGATCGATGTGTCCCTTGATCAGGGCCAGGTGCGGCGAGCCGCTTGGCACGTCGCGGTATGCGATTGCATGCATCGCGCCATGCACCGTCTCGATGTCGCGCTCAGCCACGCGGGCGATCAGACTCTCATGCGCGCTGCGGTAATGGATCAGGTCGGCAATGGTGCCGATCTTGAGGTGATGCGTCTTGGCAAACTCGATCAGGTCCGGCAGCCGCGCCATCGAGCCATCTTCCTTCAGGATCTCGCAGATCACGCTGGCAGGCGTCAGACCGGCCATGCCGGCCAGATCGCAGCCGGCCTCGGTGTGTCCTGCGCGCACCAAAACGCCGCCAGGCTCGGCCTTGAGCGGAAAAATGTGCCCTGGCTGGACGATGTCGCTCGGCTCAGCGCCTGAGGCAACTGCGGCCTCGACGGTGCGCGATCGGTCGGCCGCTGATATGCCGGTGGAAACGCCCTCTGCGGCTTCGATCGAGACGGTAAAGGCGGTGCCGTGCTTGGTGCCGTTGTGACTCACCATGAGAGGCAGCGCCAGCTGCCGGCAGCGTTCCTCGGTGAGTGTCAGGCAAATCAGGCCGCGTCCGAAGCGGGCCATGAAATTGATTGCTTCAGGTGTCACGAAATCAGCAGCGAGAACCAGGTCACCCTCGTTCTCGCGATCTTCTTCGTCCACCAGGATCACCATACGCCCGGCTTTAAGCTCGGCGATGATTTCTGGAACAGTTGAGATGGACATACCAGCAGATGCTCAGCGGATGCGCTTTAGGGACGGCGATTTTACCAGTCCAGACAGTCGCGCCCCGGATACCCCTGTTTAGGCTAAGGCTGATCAGCGCTGGCCAACCGTGATATCGCCAAAGATGCGTCCCGAGCCGCTTGGCAGCGAGCGCCAGTATTGTTTGGGGCCATCGACCACGCCGCCGAGCTCCTTGGCGGCACGCCAGGGCCAGCGCGGGTCATACAGCATGGCACGCGCGAGCGCGACGCAATCGGCCTCGTGGCCGGCGATGATCTGCTCGGCCTGGCTGGGCTCGGTGATCATGCCGACTGCGAACACCGGAATCGAGACCTTGTTCTTGATGGCTGCGGCAAACGGCACCTGGTAGCCCGGGCCGACCGGGATCTTCTGCAGCGGCGAGATGCCGCCGCTCGAGGCATCGATCCAGGCCGCGCCTCGGGCTTGCGCCTCGAGACTGAACGCGACCGTGTCTTCCAGCCGCCAGCTCGGAACATCCAGATGTTCCAGCCAGTCGGTCGACGAGACGCGCACGCCCACCGGGACGCTCGCGGGTACGGCGGCACGCACTGCAGCCAGCACCTCGAGCGGAAAGCGCATGCGGTTCTCGCGCGAGCCGCCGTATTGATCGCTGCGCTGGTTGGCGACCGGTGACAAGAACTGGTGTAACAGGTAGCCGTGCGCGCAGTGCAGTTCGAGCACATCAAAGCCGAGCTCGACGGCTGCCTTGGCCGCGTTGACGAAGTCCTGTCGGGTCTGGTCGAGGTCATGTTGCGTCATGGCGCGCGGTGGCACCTCGCTGGAAGCATGCGCGATGGCTGACGGCGCTGGGGGAATCCAGCCGCCAGCGGCCACGGGAATCTGCGCGCCACCCTCCCACGGGGCCTGGCTTGAACCCTTGCGCCCGGCGTGGGCCAGTTGCATGCCGAGCAGAATATTGGAGTTGCTGCGGATCGCCTGCACCACCGGTTTCAGTGCTGCGATGTTGTCATCCGAATAGATGCCCAGATCACCAGGCGTGATCCGCCCTTCTGCGCTGACGGCGGTGGCTTCGGTGAACAGCAGCGCCGCGCCGCCGAGCGCCAGGGTTCCAAGGTGAATTTCGTGCCAGCTGTTGGCGCTGCCCTGTTCGGCGGAGTACTGGCACATGGGCGAGACGATGATGCGATTTTGCAGCATCTTGTCGCCCAGCTTGATGGAAGAAAATAACGCAGACATAAAGCATCCTTGGTTGATGCGAAGAGAGAGATCAATGGTGCCGCGCCCTGCCGGCGCACCGGTCAGACCGCGAGATGTTCGAGGGACGTGGCAACTGGCGGCGCAAGCGTTGTCAGCTGCAGCGCGCGCGCCACGTAGCGCGCCAGCGGATCGACTTCGAGATTGACGCGATCGCCCACTTTCAAGCTGTTGAAGGTGGTGTGCAGCAGCGTGTGCGCGATCAGGTTGATGCTGACATCGCAGCCGTTTTCATGATCCAGCACACTGTTGACGGTCAGGCTGACGCCGTTGACCGCGATCGATCCCTTGTAGGCCAGGTAGATGGCGAGGTCAGCGCTGGCGCGCACCACCAGCAGACGGGATTCGCCGGCAGGGTCGAAGGTGATGACCTGCCCGATGCCATCAACGTGGCCCGACACCAGGTGGCCATCGAGGGAATCGCCGAGTTTGAGCGAGCGCTCGAGATTGACCGGACCGGGCTGATTCAGGCCACTCGTCTTGGACAGGCTTTCTTGCGACACCTCGACACGAAAACCGGGTGCTGCCAGTTCGACTGCAGTCATGCAGGCACCGTTGATGGCAATACTGTCGCCAAGTTTCAGACCGCTGAAATCGAAATCGTCTGCTTCGATCCAGAGACTGACTCCGCTGCTCTTGTCTGCGCCAAGCGGCTCGACAGACGCAATCGTGCCCACCGCACTGATGATGCCGGTAAACATTACTCCTCCTTGGTCCATGCCAGGTCGCCGAAGCGACCGAGCACACGTAAATCCTCACCGACGCGCTCGACATCGGTGAACCGGAATCTGATCGCGGCGTCGAGCTGTTCCAGTTCAGGCAGGGTCGCGATGCCTTCGCCGCTGCCCAACAATGCTGGTGCCAGATAGACCAGAAGCTCGTCGACCAGCTGTGCCTGCAGGAGAGAGGCATTCAATCTGGCGCCGGCTTCGACATGCAGCTCATTGATCTGTCGCCTGCCGAGTTCTTCCATCAGTGCTGCAAGATCGACCTTGCCGTCAAGCGCCGGCAGCTCGACCACTTCGCAGCCGCGTGCACCCAGCTCGGCGCTTTTCACGATCTCGTGCTGGGCCGTAAAGATCGTCACGGCACTGCCGGTCGCCGAGCTTCTGACCAGCCTGCTCTCAAGACTGATCTCGAGCCGGCTGTCGAGCACCATGCGCGGCGGCTGGCGCGTCGTGCTGACATCGCGCACATTGAGCATGGGGTCGTCGCTCTTTACAGTACCGATGCCCGTCAGCACTGCGCAAGCACGTGCCCGGAACGCGTGTCCATCGCGACGCGCCTCGCGACCCGTGATCCATTGACTGGTGCCGTTTGGCAACGCAGTGCGGCCATCGAGGCTGGCCGCAGCCTTCAACCGCACCCACGGACGCTTCCTGATCATGCGCGACACGAAGCCGAGGTTCAATTCGCGCGCTTCGCTCTCCAGCAGTCCGACGCGCACTTCGATTCCGGCAGAACGCAGCAACTCGAAACCCTGGCCGCGCACCAGCGGGTTCGGGTCTTCCATGGCGGCAATCACGCGTGCGATGCCCGCGTCGACCAGGGCATTGGCGCAAGGCGGGGTCTTGCCGAAATGACTGCATGGCTCGAGCGTGACGTAAATGGTCGCACCGCGGGCATCGTGACCGCGCGAGCGGCAATCCTGCAGCGCCATGATCTCAGCGTGGGCATGGCCGCTCGGCTGGGTGAAGCCGGTGCCGATGACCTCGTCATTTCTGACCAGCACGGCGCCCACGCGCGGATTGGGCGTGGTCGTGTAGAGGCCCTTTTCGGCGAGGGCAAGCGCCTGCTGCATGAAGTCGTGATCGTTGGGGGAAAACATCGGCAAACGCGAGATGGGTGTTAACAGAGTGTAAACCGGGCGTGTGAACGACGCCGAAAAGGCGCCCCGCCCGGGCCGGGGCCCCTTTTGCGCCGCAAAACGCCGGGGAAGTACTCGGCCTTCTTCCTCGCGCCTGCCACACACCGATCAACGGTCGCCTGGGACAGACGACCGGCAAGTGCCCTGCCCTGGAAGTATCTGACAATCCTGCTACAACCGAATTTCCCTCTTTCCAGGGCGCAAATTCCTTTTGATCGGATCCATATGACCATCTCGCGCGGCTTCACCCTCATCGAAATCATGATCGTCGTGGCGATTGTGGCAATTCTTGCTGCCATCGCCATGCCGGCCTATTCGGACTACATCACGCGCGGCAAGGTGCTGGATGCGACCAATGGTCTGCAGAGCATGCGCACCCAGATGGAACAGTACTACCAGGACAACCGTTCCTACACAGACGCCAATGCATCGGTGACCTCACCTTGTACCCGCATCAACACCTTGACCGGCTCGATCAAGGACTTCACCTTTTCATGCACCACGCTGACATCGGTGGCGTACACCATCCAGGCGCAGGGCGCTACCAGCGACGGCAACGTCAAGGGATTCACCTACACCATTGACCAGAACGGCCAGCCCGCGACCCTGAATACCCCGACGCGCTGGGGTGGCGCCACCTCATCGGCCTGCTTCATTGTCAAGAAGGGCACGACGTGCTGATTGCGCGCCATCGCAGCGGTGGTTTTACGCTGATCGAGCTGCTCACCGTGATGGTGATCGCCTCGATCATGTTTGCGCTGGCATTTCCGATCGTGGGCACGTGGCTCAAGAACAACCAGATCCGCACAGTTGCCGAGTCCGTGCAAAACGGCCTGCGCTTCGCCCAGGTGCAAGCGGTCGCACTGAATCAGGAAACAGAATTCGTGCTGGCCAACAATCCGCCGCCCAATACCACTGTAGCCCCCGCCGTCAGCCCATCCAACGGCTGGTTCTCTGCGACGCTCACCACCATCAACGGTGTGGCGAGTCTTGACACCAACACCCAGCCCATTGGTCTGCAGGTCGCGCGCCTGGGCAACGTGGCCGGCGGCATCCAGATCGCGGGGCCGACTGCCATCTGCTTTAACTCGTTCGGTCGCATGACCGGCAACACCACCACGGGTACCGGCGCCACCTGCCCGATCCCGGCCGCAAACAACGCGGTCTACACCTACACCATCTCGGCGCCATCGACTGCTGCCGCACGGGTCCTCAATGTGACGCTCAACGTAAGCGGCCAGGTGCGCATCTGCGACCCGATGAAAACACTCTCTCCGACCAATCCGGACGGCTGCTAAGGACATAACGATGCGTCGCCAACATGGTTTTACGCTGATCGAAGTACTGGTTTCGATCCTCATCTTTGCAGTCGGGGTGCTCGGCCTGGTGGCGTTCCAGGCGCGCGCCGTGGCTGCCGCATCCGACATCGAGGACCGCAATGTAGCGGCGTCTGTGGCCAACGAACTGGTGAGCAATATGTGGCTGTATCACAGCGGCGACACCGTCGGCAACGCCCCCCTGCATACCTATTACACCAATTTCTGGCTGCCAGAAGTGGCAGCGAAGCTTCCAGGTGGCGTTGGCACCGTGACGCAACCCACCGACGATGCCGTCACCGGAACCTGGGAAGTCACCATCACCTGGAACGGCACCAGCCGGCAGGGCACGGGCGCCTTGCCCGAGCAGTATCAGACTGAAGTGGTGATCCAGTGACGCGCATGCATTCCTTCTTTCCGCCGGCACGAAAGCAGGCCGGGTTTAGCCTGATCGAGCTGATGGTGGTCGTGGTCATCACGCTGCTGATGTCGCTCGCAGTGTTTGGCGTGCTATCGACCTCCGAATCGAAAAAGCGCACCGCGACCTCGATCAACGATATCGATCAGGCCGGCTCTTATGCCATGTACGTGATGGAAAAGCAGATCAGAAGCGCCGGCAGCGGACTGCACGGCGGATCGGCCACCGACTACGGCTGCCAGCTGGAGGGAAGTCTCAACGGCACGCCGATCCTGCCTGCCGCGGCCAACAGCCTGCCTGCAGAATTCAGCCTGCTGGCCGGCGGCAGCCCCAACTTCGTGGTGGTACCGATCGTGGTTGCCTCCGGACAGGCAACCCCCTACACCTCGCCCTGGAACGGCAGCACCCAGGGTTCGGACTTCTTCATCATCATGGCCGGGTCGTCTGGCATCAGCGAATATCCGATTCCGTTTACGTCGGCGCCCACCGCCACTGCCGTGACGACTGCCAACGCGATTGGGGTGACAGCTAACGACGTGGCACTGCTGACCGACGTGACTGCAGCCAATGCTCCAACGCCTTGCATGCTCGAGTCGGTTGCGTCCTCCTTTACCTACAGCGCCGGCACCACGCTGATTCCGTTGGGCGGCACTTACTACACCACCAGCGCGACGCCGAAGGCAATCACCAGCTACTCGGAAGCAGGTGCTTTCTTGAACCTCGGACAGGCGCCGATGATGCAGGTGTTTGGCGTAGGCAACAACACCACGCTGTTTAGCTACGACATCCTGCAGGGTCTGCGCACCGGTGGCGCCAATACCGGCGTATCACAGGCGCTCGCCAATGGCGTGTTCCAGATGAAGGCGCTGTATGCGGTTGACACCTCGGCGGCCGGCGATGGCACCCAGGTCTCCTGGGTCAATCCGAGCGGCAGCGGCGCTGGCTCGCTCGGCTGGGATTACACCACGCTCACCAACGGCAGTACCGCATCGCTGTTGAAGTTAAAACAGATCAAGGCCATCCGCCTTGGACTCGTGATGCGCACTCAGCTGCCCGAGAATGTCTGCCCGCCCGGTACCAACCAGACGCTGCGCACCTCCTGCACCGTGATTTCGCAAGCCGCGCCGACGCTGTTTGCTGGGGTGGTCGATTCGACCAACACCTCGCTGGCCTATACCGTCACCCTCACCGCCGCCGACAAGGTCTATCGCTACAAGACCTTCGAGACGACCATTCCGCTGCGCAATAACCTCATCTTTCCATGAACCAGTCAACGCTGCCGCTCAGCACACTGCTTTCTCGTTCAGGTCCGGGCGTGGAAAAACGCGCGCAGGGCGGGATCATTCTCGTGATCACGCTGTTTTGCCTGGTGATCATGCTGGTCTCGGCGATCGCATTGATCCGCTCGAGCGATGCATCCGTGGTGTTGCTTGGAAACCTCGGCTTCAAGCGTGACCTGGTCAACCAGGGCGAGATCGGCGTGCAGAAAGTCTACGCTGCCTTCAATAACGTCGGAGGGCCCCTGGTGACCCAGGCGTCGCGCCTGGCCAATGCCTCGGGATCCAACTATTCGACCTGCGTGCTGCCCTCGGACTCGCGCGGCATTCCGCTGTTGCTCGAAGATGACGCGAATTTCGGCGGCACGGTCGCGACCGATCTGAACTCCAATCCGGCTTGCGCAGGTGCCGTGGCGAGCACCAGCAACGACATCACCAATCTTCTTGGCGTCACGGTGCGCTACGTGGTCGACCGCCTGTGCACCGACAACCAGGTGCCGTCGTCGACCAATTGCGTGACCGACAACCTGGGCCACGACCAGGGCGGTTCCAACAATGAACAAAAGCCAGGCGGCGCGCCGGCACCGATCTATCGCATCTCAATCCGCGTCAGGGGTCCGCACAACACCGCGACCTACATCCAGTCAACCTTCACCGACTAGCTGTTCGATCAAGAGGAATGTCATGAATATCGGCGCGCGTTTACGCACACTGCTCAAAGCCTCGCACCCCGTAGCGAGCGCCCGGGCACTCCTCCTGTGCGGCTCGGTGTTACTGGCCGCACAGCAACCGGCCCATGCGGTCGCAACCCTGCTTGCCGATCAGCCGATCTTCACCTACAGCGCGGTGCCAGGAAATCTGCTGCTCAGTCTCTCGGTGGAGTTTCCAACAGCAATCAGCGTGGCCAACTCCGGCGCCTACGTCAACACCACGAGCTACCTCGGCATTTTTGATTCGACCAAGTGCTATCTCTACAACTTCAACGCACAGACCTATACGCTGACCGGGATCAACGACCCCTACAACTACTTCTACCCCACCAAGTACGCGGGAGCCAACAACGATTGCGGTGGCACAGCGGCCGATCCCGAGTGGAGCGGCAACTACCTGAACTGGGTCGGCATGCAGACCATCGACCCGTTCCGGACCGCACTGACCGGCGGCTATCGGTCACTCGATGCAGATAACGCGGGCGGCTCCAACCAGGTGATCCAGACGGGTGTCCCAACCGTTGGCGTCAACGGTGCCGTGACGCTGGCCGCAGGGCTCACCGTGCTTGAAAAGGCGTGGGCCTCGAACCAGGGTTCGGCCTCGTCGAACTTCCCGGATCGCTTCGCGACCAAGTCTTCTGTAAGTGGCATCACGCCGCTGGGCGCCGTCACGACCGGCTGGTCCACGATTGGCACGCGCATCTGGAACGCGGGCAACGTGATGTACTTTGACATCAGCAACAATAGCAACGGCACCATCCAGACGGCCATCGACGGCGGCACGAGCGCCAATGCCACGCCGTTCAATCCGGCCAATATCGCCTCGATGTCGCTCGACACGGTCTATTCGTTCAAGATCCGGGCGCAGGTCTGCGCCGGCGGTGCGAGCAATAGCAATGGCCTCAATGAAAGCAATTGCCAGCCGTACAGCTCGTGGGCCAAGCCGGAAGGTCTGCTGCAGCAGTACAACCAGAAGATCCGCTACGGTGCATTTGGCTATCTGAACGAAGCAGGCACCGCTCTCGATGGTGGCGTGCTGCGTGCGCGCATGAACTTTGTCGGCCCGCTGCGCCCGATTGTCAACTCGACTCCGATCGACAACACCCCGGTCAACTACGGTGGCACCGCCGCCAACAATGGCACCGCCGAGTGGAATGGGACGACCGGCGTCTATTACCAGGAGCCCGATCTGATCGATGAGACGGCCACCAACAAGTATTTCACCAATAGTGGCGGAACGCCATGCCCGACCCAGTCCTACACCACGGGTCTAGGAGGCATGACCGCTTTCAACGCCGGCGGCACCGGTGCATGCGCGTACAACAGCGGCACGCTCAATTACCTCAACAAGTTCGGCGAAACATCACACAGCTACAAGACCGATGATCCGGTGAGCGAACTGTATTACGCGTCGGTGCGCTACTTCCGCTGGTTCAACGGCAACACCACGACGATTTCCGCCACGCCGATTACAGCCCCGGTGCTGGACGCGGTCCCGGAATATGATCTGAGAAGCACCAACGGCTCGACCAACTTCACCTGGGTCGATGGCTTCCCGGTGATCGGCGCCTGCGGCAGTCCGGGGGGTCAGAACTCGTGCACCAACGCCTGGTCGCGGGGGCGCTATCAGGCATTGACCACCACGACTCCGGGCACGCCCATCACCGCGAGCGGCTATACCTGCGGTGCCAGCCCGGTGCCGGGAGACACCTGCCTTGGTGTCGATCTGGACGATCCGATCCAATACGCCTGCCAGAAGAACTTCATTCTTGGTATCGGCGATATTCACACCCACGCGGACGGCGACCTGCCAGGTGGCGGCCCGTATGCCTCGGAAGAGCCGACCACCCAGCCTGCTGCGGTGACCAACGACACCACCATGAACTTCACGGTGCCGGCGACGGCCACCACCACCTACGCCGCGCCTGGTGTGTCGACCATCATCAACATCCAGACCGGCACGGACATGGTCGCCGCGCTCGAAAATCTGGAAATCAAGGCCAATACACCACCGTCTGGCGGCGATAACGACACGACGTCGCCGTATCACGGCGCCGCGCTGGCCTGCCTCAACACACCGAACTTCAACACCGGTGCGACCGGCTGCTCCTCGCCGTATACCACCAGCAGCACGCACTTCAAATACCTGGTGTCAGGCGGTGACGACAGTACCTACTTCATGGCCGGCGAAGCGTACGACGCACATACCCGCGACATTCGCCCGCACGAGTTTCTGGATTCCACCGGCACCACCAAGAATGCAGGTATTCAGACCATCTCGTCTTACTGGCTCGACGTGCTGGAATCTCAGGATTACAAGTGGCGCAACCAGTTCTGGCTGACCGCCAAGTTCGGTGGCTTCGCCTTGCCGACGTCAGGATGGAATACCTACGGCTCAACCACGCCCATCAACAATGTGATCCAGGGTCCGCTCAGCCTCGCGTCGTGGAACGCCAACAACAAGACCGACCTCGGGTTTCCGGGCATCAGCAATGCGTCCCAGGCCCATCCGCTGCCTGATAACTACTACAACGCAAGTCAGGCCAGCCTGATGGTGGCGGGCCTCACGTCCGCGTTCAAGAGCATCTCGAACGCCCTGCAGGCGTTCACCACATCGTTCTCTCTGGCACAACCGACAGTGACGGCCACCAACAACGTGGCCTATTCATCCGACTACAACGCCCAGTACTGGAGCGGTACCGTGATCGGTGCGGCGATTACAGGTTTCGATACCAACAACAATCCGATTTACGGCACATCCTGGGATGGCGGTGCGCTGCTGGCTGCTGCAACGCCTGCCTTGCGATCGATCGTGACCTGCTGCAGCACCACCGCGGTCGGCCCCGGCGTCGAGTTCTCCGACTCGAAGATGCTCACCAACGCCGCACCTGAATACGCCAAGCTCGCTTCGGCCACCCTTGGCGTCAACTCCTTGCAGATGCTGAGCTGGCTGCGCGGCGACCATACGCTTGAAGTCGCCAATGGCGGCACGCTGCGCAACAGGACGGGCTTCGTGCTCGGCGATATTGTCGACTCGGCCGTGGTCGGCGTGGCACCGCCGTCGGCGTACTACAGCGATTCCTCAAACCCTGGTTACAGCACCTTCAAGAACAATTGCGCCACCCGCTCCCAGATGGCCTACGTCGGCGCCAACGACGGCATGCTGCACGCCTTCAACGGCACCATCAGCCAGGGCTTGAGCGGCCACGAAATTTTTGCCTATATCCCGAGCCAGACCTATAACGGGCCGACCAATCCACAAACCGACGGCCTGCAGTCGCTCGCCAACCCGACATTTGTGCACCATTACTTCGTCGACTCGACGCCGACCGTGACGGATATCTACATTGTAGGCAGCACCAGCACCTGCCCGGCGGGCGCTGCCAACGGCTGGCAGTCGCTGCTGGTCAGTGGCATGGGCAAGGGTGGCAAGAGCTACTTCGCCATCGACGTCACCAACCCCGATGCCATGTCGGACCAGGCCACTGCCGCGACCAAGGTGAAGTGGGAGTTCACTGATTCGACTATGGGCTTCACCTTTGGTGAACCAGTCGTCGTCAAGACGAAAAAATACGGCTGGGTCGTGATCGTGACGTCCGGTTACGACAACTCCGACGGCAACGGTTATTTCTACTTCATCAACCCGTCCACCGGCGCGCTGCTCGAGCGCGTTGAAGTCGGCATCGATCCGTATCACGGCGGCACCTACAGCGGCTTCGCACCGTCGACCACGAATCCAGTCGGCATGGGTCCTGCCACCGCATTCGTCAACGACTACACCGACTACACGGCCGATGCGGTCTACGCGGGCGACCTGCAGGGCCACGTCTGGCGCATCGACTTGACCGGAAGCGGCGCCTACGCACCTCCTGTCATGCTGCTGCAGACCACGACCAACCGCGGGTCGGGCAATCCGCAGCCGATCACCCAGCGCGTGCTGACCGAAATCCAGCCAAGCTCGAATGCGCGCCGCATTCTGGTCGGAACCGGCTCGTTGCTATCCACCGCCGATATCGCCAGCACCGATGTGCAATCGATCTACTCGGTCGTCGACGGCACTTCGTCACCAGGAAAATTCTTCACCGACACCTCGCCCAACCAGCCGCCGGCCGGTGTCAGCTTCCCGGTCAACAAGACCATGCTCGCCGCCGACACGCTTGCCACAGGTGTCAGCACCTCGGATCTGAGCACCTATCCGGAAGGCTTCTATGTCGACCTGCCACTCGCCAGTTCGGGCTCGGCCTATCGCGTCAACGTGCCGATGGCCGAGGACCAGGGCGAACTGGCCGTGGTCGCCAATGCGCCGGTGGGAGATGCGTGTGATCCGAGCGGTACCCACATTGACTATGCACTCGATATCGGCAGCGGCCAGTCGTATGTCCAGACCAGCAGCACCAATAGCACCTTGCTTCCGTACTACACGCCGCCGGCTGGCTCGGGTGAAGGTACTGGCGCGAGCTTCGTGCAAGACGGTACCGGCAGCTCGCATCCATACTTCTGCAATTCGATTGGTGGCTGCGAGCAACCTCCTGGCAAGACACCGCCGGGCACCGGCCTGACACGCGTGAACTGGCGCGAAATTCCGTCGCCGGAATGATGTGTCGGCTGCACTTGCCGTACGCAATGGACTGATTCCATGCGCCGACCGCGGCGCATGGAATTTTCCGCAGGTGCGCTCAACGGCGTTGCGGCTGTGGTTGCCGATCAGTCTGTCTCTGCTGCTGCACCTACTGGCCTTGATGTCGTTGCATGATCTGCTGCTGCACGGGAAATCAGGGCAGCTCGACGCCGCTTTTGGCGACGGCCTGAGAGTGCGCCTGGTGTCTTTGCAAGACCACGCCAGCCAGATGTCAGCGCGTGCAGTCGATTCGGCCACACCACTGTCCAACGCCATACTGCCAGGCCGCGCGCCCGACCTCGCAGAAATGACGAGCGAGCGTCAAGGCGCAGTCGAGACGACACAGGAAAAGCCGCTCAGCAGCGCAGCGCCTGCTCACCCCCAAAGGCAGCTCGACGGTGCAAGCGCTGTGAGCGCTGCCAAAAGCGCCAGCGCTGAAGGCGTCGCAGTGACGCCGCAAGCGGCCAGCGGCGGCCACGGAAACTTCGATGCGGGCTATATCCCATCGACCTCGGTGGAACGGGCTCCGATCCCGCTGACCCAGCCCAATCTGGATCGCCTCGCCGATGTCGCGCGCCCGCACGGCCCGATTGCGCTACGTGCCTACGTCGAGGCCTCAGGTGTGGTGCATGAGGTGGTGGTCATGTCGTGCGCGCCGGAAGACCGTCCAACCGCTGACGTGCTTGCCAGCATCTACAAGCAGGTGAGCTATATGGCCGCCTACGATCACGGCAGACAGGTTGCATCCAAGATCGATTTCACCATTACGCTGTCGGATTCTTCGCTGCCAGGCGATCGGCCCGAAACATCCATTATCAGAAAGACGCAACCGTGATTGCTCCTAAGGCTCGGCCCTCTCAATCGGACCCCCGATTCCAAATTCAATTGTCCTCGCTGCTGGTGCTTTGCCTGCTGCTGCTGGCCTTGCTGTTGACACATGCCGCGCCCGCCGTGGCGCAAGGCGCCGAAGAAGTGCCTCCGCCGCTCAAGAACATGGTCAACGCCGGCTTCAAGATTCAGCGCCATTTCGACGCAGGCCATGGCCTCACCGGCTGGGTGCTGGCCAAGAACCCCAATGTGATTCACATCGTCTACACCACGTCAGACCGCCAGGTGATGCTGATCGGTGATCTGGTTGACGAGAAAGGCACCAACCTGACGGAGGTTTCGACCAGCCAATTCAGTGCCCACCCGGAACTCGAGCCGCTCTATGCGCTGCTCGAAAAAAGTGTCTTCATCGAGACCGGCGAGCATGACCATCCGCGTCGCACCGTGTATGTCATATTCGATGCCAACTGCCCATTTTGCAGCGCGGCGTACCAGAACCTGCGGTCCTACAGCAACGTTGGTCTGCGCGTGCGCTGGGTTCCGGTGGCCTATCTGAGGCCTGATTCACAAGGACGCGGCGCTGCCATTCTGGAAGCAAGCGATCCGGTCGCAGCACTCAAGAGCAACGAGGAGGGTTTCGACAAGGCCAGGCACACCGGCGGCATTGCACCGCTCGAGCACCCTGCGCCATCGAGCGTGGCAGCCCTTGAGGCCAACAATGCCTTGATGGACAAGCTCAAGGTCAGCGCGACGCCAGGCTGGATCTATCGCGACGACGAGGGCCAGATCCAGCGCCAGGTCGGGCTGCCCGAGCCAATGGTGATGCTGCAGATCATGGGTGTGCCCCACCCCTGAGCGCGCGGCCGGTCAGCCTTCGCTGACGGTTTTCTTGCCGCGCTTGGCAGGACGCACGTCGCGAATCACGTCGGCGAATTCGTCGACGTCCTCGAAACTCTTGTAGACCGAGGCGAATCGGATATAGGCGATCTTGTCGAGCTTCTTGAGCTCGCGCATCACCAGTTCGCCGAGGCGCTCGCTGCCCACTTCGCGGGTCCCGAATCCAAGCAGCTTTTCTTCGATGCGGGCCACGGCAGCCTCGATGGCTTCGGCGCTCACCGGGCGCTTGCGCAACGCCACCATCAGACTGGCGTTGAGCTTGGCCCGGTCGTATTCGGCCCTGCTGCCATTTTTCTTGACGATGGTGGGCAGTGCCAGCTCGATGCGCTCGTAGGTGGTAAAGCGCTTGTCGCAATCAGGGCAGCGCCTGCGCCGTCTGATCGAGTCGCCCTCCTCCGAGACACGCGTGTCGAGCACCTGCGTGTCGGGGTGATGACAAAAAGGGCAGCGCATCAGATAACCTCGGGCTAGCCGTACACCGGAAAACGCGCCACCAGACCTTCGACGCGCTCACGCACGCTGGCAATCATGCTGGCATCAGCAGGTGCATCGAGCACATCGGCAATCAGGTACCCCACCAGTCGCGCCTCGTCTTCCTTGAAGCCACGCGTTGTCATGGCCGGCGATCCAAGACGGATACCGGAGGTGACGAAGGGCTTTTCCGGGTCATTCGGAATGGCATTCTTGTTGGTCGTGATGTGGGCTTCGCCAAGCACGCGCTCCGCGTCCTTGCCGGTGATGCCCTTGGGTCTTAGATCAACCAGCATCACGTGACTTTCCGTGCGGCCCGACACGATGCGCAAGCCGCGCTGTTGCAGCGCCTGCGCCAGTGCATCGGCGTTCTTGAGCACCTGCTGCTGATAGATCTTGAATTCGGGCGCGAGCGCCTCCTTGAAGGCCACCGCCTTGGCGGCGATCACGTGCATCAGCGGCCCGCCCTGGATGCCCGGAAAGATGGCGCTGTTGATCTGCTTTTCAAAAGCGCTCTTCATCAGGATCAGGCCCCCGCGCGGTCCGCGCAGGCTCTTGTGCGTGGTCGACGTCACGACATCCGAATACGGCACCGGGTTGGGATAGACGCCAGCTGCGATCAGTCCGGCGTAGTGCGCCATGTCGACCATCATGATGGCGCCGACCGACTTGGCAATGGCGCCGAAACGTTCGAAATCGATGCGCAGCGCATAGGCCGAGGCGCCCGCCAGAATCAGCTTGGGCTTGTGCTCTCGGGCCAGCCGCTCGACTTCGTCGTAGTCGATCTCTTCCTTGTCGTTCAGGCCGTAACTGACCACGTTGAACCACTTGCCGCTCATGTTGACCGGCGAGCCGTGCGTCAGGTGCCCGCCCATGGCGAGCGACATGCCAAGAATGGTGTCGCCTGGCTTGAGCAGCGCGAAGAACACGCCCTGGTTGGCCTGCGAACCGGAATTGGGCTGCACGTTGGCGGCCTCGGCCCCGAAAATCTGCTTGGCGCGATCAATCGCGAGCGTCTCGACGATATCGACGAACTCGCAGCCGCCGTAATAACGCTTGCCGGGATAGCCTTCGGCATACTTGTTGGTCAGTTGCGAGCCCTGCGCTGCGAGCACAGCCGGGCTGGCGTAATTTTCCGATGCAATCAACTCGATGTGCTCTTCCTGACGGCGGTTTTCCTGCTGGATCGCCGTGAACACTTCCGGATCAACGTCGGCGATGCCGACACTCTTGCTAAACATGAATCGTCCTTAAATGGAATGCAATGACGGGATGCAGCAAACCCTGGGCGCTTGTGGCGCGGCACCCGCGCGGCTGAGCGAAGGCTGCGACATCGGACCCCGGAGCGCATTTTGGACGCGCGAGCAGGACCTGCGCCGCAAATACGCCGGATCGACGTACCGGACCAGCCTTGGAAAGGGCGCGCAGATGAAGTGTATGCGATCAGGCTTTGCCGCCGCAAACCGGCCAGCGCCGCCGGGCAGACCGCCTGTAGCGCCATTTTTTGCGACAATCGGGCAACCGACCACCACCAGGTAACTTCCATGATCGTTTTCATCACAGGCGCCACCGCAGGCTTTGGCGCCGCCACGGCACGCAAATTCATCCAGGAAGGCCATCACGTGATTGCGGCCGGGCGCCGCCAGGAACGCCTCGATGCGCTGCGCGCAGAACTGGGTGACAAGCTGTTGCCCGTGGTGCTCGACGTACGCGAGCGGGCTGCCGCCGAGCGCACCATCAAGGCGCTCAAGGCGCCGTTCGACGAGATCGAGATCCTGGTCAACAACGCCGGACTGGCGCTTGGCCTCGAAGCCGCGCCTTCGGCATCTCTTGATGACTGGGACACCATGATCGACACCAACATCAAGGGCCTGACCTACATGACCCGTGCCGTGCTGCCGCAGCTGGTGCAGCGCAACCGCGGCCACATCGTCAACCTCGGTTCGGTGGCCGGCGAATTTCCCTATCCGGGCGGCAATGTGTACGGTGCCACCAAGGCCTTCGTGTACCAGTTCAGCCTCAATCTGCGCGCTGATCTGTTCGGCACCAACGTCAAGGTGACCGACGTCGAGCCTGGCCTTTGCGGCGGCACTGAATTCTCCAATGTGCGCTTTCGGGGCGACGATGCGCGTGCCGCCAAGGTCTATGACGGCACCAAGCCACTCACCGCAGACGACGTGGCCGAGACCATCTACTGGGTTTCGACGCGCCCGCCGCACGTCAACATCAACAGCGTGCAGATGATGCCGACCTGCCAGTCGTTCGCACCGTTTCAGATCAAGCGCACCGAATAGCCGCCCCTTTGAAGGTCTTCTTCATCCAGTCTGGTTTCGTCAGCCAGGGGGGCCATCATCTGCTCGAGACGCGGGCCTGGCGCGAGGCGATCGCGAAAGCAGGGTTAAAGTGGCGCGGCTACGCCAATGGCGCGCTTGATCGGAGCATTGCAGAGGACGAACAGGTCACCCCCCTGTTCCCGCACGCACCCCAGGCGGTGATCGATGCCGACCCCATGTCGCGCCCGATCACCGACCTGCTCTATCTATCCGAGCAGTTCGCAAGCGCTGCGGCGCTGATGCCAGACGTGACGGCGGACGACCTGGTGGTGGTCGAATTTGCAACCTGCAACGAGATCTATGCGCTGGCGCGCTGGCTCAGCACGGTGGCGGCGGCGCGCCGCCCGCGACTTGCGATCGTGGTCCACATCCCCGACCCCGAGTGGATCTACAACCGTCTTGACGACACCTTCTCGGGATCGATCGCCCTGTGGCGCTTTGCCATCAACCAGCTCAAGGTGGTGCTGGGACGCGAGCGAATCTACCTGGCGGCGATCGACGCGCGCCTGGCAAGATTCCTGAAAGTCTTCCTCGACATCCCTGTCGACACCACGCCGCTGGTGTCCTACTTCGATGACGCGGTCTTGAGCCAGCCGTTCAACAAGCGTTTCGATCTGCTGTTTGCAGGTGGCATGCGCACCGAAAAAGGTGCGCCACTGCTGCTCGACATCCTCAGTCGCTTCGAACAGCTGGCACGCGATACGCCGCTGCGCATCGCCGTGCAGCTGGGCAGCAGCACCGATGCCGAGATCGCACGCGCCGCATTCGCAGGCGCAGGCAACGTGGTGCTCGATGTCGTGGCAGGTGCCCTTTCGCCCAGCAGCTATATCGAGCGGCTGACGCAGAGTCGGGTGGCGGTGCTGCCCTATCAGGCAAGCGCCTACGCGATGCGCGCCTCGGGCATTGCCGCAGAGGCTTTTGGCTATGGCATCCCGGTGGTGGCGCCGGCCAACAGCTGGATGTCCGATCGCCTGGCAGAAGGCTATGGCGCGGGCCTCACATTCGACCCCTTGAGTGTCGAAGGCGTCGCCAGCAGTGCACTGTCGGCACTGCGTCAACTCGAGCCGCTGGCTGTCCGGGCGCGCAGTTCTGCGGCACGGTGGCGTGACGACCACAGCGCCCGGGTGGCGCTGCAGCGTATCCGCCAGGCGCTTGCCATCTAGTCGAACAGGTGTTCCTGGTCGCCCCAGCTCACCATGCGCCAGCCCTGTGAGGTGTGAGCCAGCTGGTTGAGCGCAGCGTTATGCGTCGGCCACGCGCGCGGCACCTCGAGCGGCACCTGGTTGACATAGCGATACACCAGGTCGAGAACACCACCGTGCGTGACGATCATGATGCTCTGCCCCTGATGTCGTTCGGCCAGCTCCTCGAGCGTCTCGCGCACGCGTGCTGCCACCTGTACGAGACTCTCACCCCCTTGCAGCGAGAAGTCGACGTCTCGCTGCTGCCAGCGCTGGTACGCATCAGGAAAGCGCTGTTTGATGTCGCTATAGGTGTGACCTTCGAACATGCCGAAGTGGCGTTCGCGCAGGCGCGTATCGGCGCACACTGATTGACCGTGCGCCGCTGCACTGGGCCTGGCGGTGCCGAGCGCTCGCAGCAGGTCGCTCGAATAGACCGCATCGATCGGCACAGCGGCCATGCGCCGGCCAAGTCTTGTGGCCTGGTCAAGGCCGAGCGCGTTAAGACCGATGTCGGTCTGCCCCTGGAAGCGCTGCTCCTTATTCCAGTCTGTCTCGCCATGGCGCGCCAGATAGACGTCCACCTCTGGCCTCATGCGGGAACGCGCATGTCGACGGCGAGCGGCTCACGCTGCCAGCCCTCGAGCGCAGTGCGCAGGTTGACGACCACGGTGGCCCAGTCGCCGGCGCGCGGCTGGCGAAACAGCCTTGCAGTCGGCCACCACAGCGAGCGATGCGGATCGAGTCCCCAGCGCCACTCGCCTGCATAGGGCAGCAGCAGGAACACCGGCTTGCCCATGGCGCTTGCCAGGTGGCACACCGAGGTGTCGACCGAAATCACAGCGTCGAGGTTCTCGATCAGTGCAGCCGTTTCGGCAAAGCTGGTCAGGCGCGCTGAGCAGTCGAGGATCTTCATGCGACTTGCCATGTCGCGCACCTGCTGCGCCGCCTCCCAGGTCTGCAGGCTGATCCAGTCGATACCGGGCAGGTCGGCGAGCGCGGTGAGCGGCATCAGACCGATGCTGCGGCGCGCGTCCTTGCGGTTGGCGATGACGTTGTTGGGTGCCGGGTTTCCGGCCCAGACAAGTCCGATGCGGCGCCGCTCGAGCCGCGCAGGTCCGAGCTGCTGCTCCAGGAACTGCTGCCACTGCACGCGACGCTCGGGCGGTGCTGCGATGTAGGGCTTTTGATGACGGAAATCGCCAGCATCGCTGCGCCTCAATTTGGCAAGACTGCCAAACGGGATCTGGTAATCGGGCCGGTCGCCCGATGTAATCTCGGGCAGCCAGGCAGGCGCCACCTTGGTCCAGGCGTCCTCATTGGCGCGCAGCTGCTGATAGCAGCGCGACTTGGGAAAGACGCTGGTCCAAAGCGCATGCAGGTGCGGCTGGCCGACGATCGTGAAGCGTGCGCCTTCTTCCATCAGCTGCGGCACGATCGACAAGAACATGATCTCGTCACCCAGCCCCTGCTCGCCATGCACCAGAAGATGCTTGCCGTCGAGGGATTCGCCTTGCCACAGCGGGAACGGAAACGGGTAGCGCCACACCTTGCACTGGTCGCCCGCCGGAAAGCGCGCCTCATAGAGAATCCAGCCGTTCCGGAAATCGTTGCACAACAACGCGTACTGGCCTGCTTCCCAGCGCACCTGCGGACTATTGGGCAACAGCTTCAGCGCCTCCTGATAGTAGGGGCCGGCTTCGGTCAGACGGCGCTGCGCGCAATACAGCATGCCAAGCGACAGCAGCACAATCGGCGACGCCGGCGTAATGGCCAGGGCGGTACGGTAGCAGCGCTCGGCTTCGGCGAAATTCTCGCGAAACATGGCGATGTTGCCGAGGTTCTGCAATGCGCCGGGATGGGCGGGCTTTAACGCCAGCGCCGCACGGTAGGCTTCAGAAGCCTCGTCCTCACGCTTGATGGCCTGCAGCACAACGCCCAGGTTGTAGTGCACCTGCGCATTGCCCGGCTGCAGGCGCGAAGCTTTCTCGAGCAGGGCCAGTGCCAGACCGTTCTTGTTGGCCAGGTGCGCCAGCGCGCCGCAGATATGCAGCGCATCGGGCTGCTCCGGATCGTAGGCGAGGATCTCGAGCGCAATCGATTCGGCCTGCGGCTTCCTGCCTTTCTCGAAGTGCTCGGTGGCGAGCCGCACGGCTTCTGCGATCGAGACCCGAATCGGTGTCGGCGCAGGTGCGCTGGCGCCAGGCATGCCCGGCGGCAGCGACGCGGTCGACGGCGTCACTGGCGGCTGTGCCATCTCGGGCGAGGCGGATGGCGCCAGCTGATTGTGCTGATTGTCCGGCACAGCCGTCATCGAACTGTTCTCCTTAGGCGCCAGGCGGCACGCGTAACCAGAAGGTCACTGGCCCGTCATTGGTCAGCGAGACCTGCATATTTGCACCAAAAACGCCGACCTCGACCGCCCCGAGGCGCTTTTTGGCAGTGTCCACGTAGTGCTGAAACAACGTTTTGGCGAGTTCTGGCGGCGCCCCTTTGGTGAAGCTCGGTCTGCGCCCGCGACTGGTGTCTGCGGCGAGCGTGAATTGAGGCACCGCCAGAAGGCGTCCGTTGGCCTCGCCAAGACTGAGGTTCATGCGCTCGGTTGCGTCCTTGAACATGCGAAAGTCGAGCGTCTTGTCAGCCAGTGCGGCAGCTTCACGTTGACCGTCGCCTTGCTCGGCGCACACCAGCGCCAGCGTGCCGCGCTCGATGGATGCGTGCAGCGCGCCGTCGATTTCGACGCGCGCTGCGCTGACCCGCTGCAGCAACGCAATCATCGAGAGCCGTCTCTCAGGACAGCACCACGCGTGCAAAGCGGCGCTTGCCAACCTGCACCAGATAGTCACCGGCCTCGAGCTTCAGGGCGCGGTCGCTGACCGTCTCGCCATTAATCCTGACGCCACCCTGCTCGACATTGCGCAGGCCTTCGCCGCTCGAAGGCACCAGACCGGCCTGCTTGAGCAGCTGGCCGATGCTAAGCGGTGCGCCTAGGACCTTGACCTCGGGCACATCGTCGGGAACGCCGCCCCGGCTCATGCGCTC
>CAZZVZ010000008.1:0-19733 GCA_964657655.1 Gammaproteobacteria bacterium
AACAGTTCGAACCAGATCAGCGCGACGATGAAGGGCGAGACGACCCAGATCCAGGACCAGCTACCGACTGGTCCAAAATCCACCCACTTCATCAAAATGAACAGTAATCCGATTCCAAGCAACCACATGAGCCAGGCCCTTCGCAGAGATACGGGCCTAATATAGCGCGCAATTCCCCCAAACGCCATAAACGTGGGGTCGGCGCCACATTTAGCCGTGCCAGACCCGGTTGACGCCGGTATCGGTGTGAATCCAGCCGCCAGTCGGCCCGGGACGGAAGTAAAAACCGACCCCGCCGCGCTCGAAACTCTTCACAAGGCCACCCAGCACCTCGGGATCCAGGTCGACGATACGCATGTCGGCGGCCTGACCATCAAGGTGCAAGGATTTGCGAGCTGCCGGCAGGCCGGTCTCGATCAGCTTGTTGTTGGTGGCAGGCGTGCGATAGCCCGACAGGATCTGCAGCGGGTGATGGATGCCATAGCGCGCGCAGAACGCCTGGCAGGCCCACAGGGTTTCGATCAATTTGGGATCCATGCGGATCGTCTTCTTGGCCTGCACGTCGCGCAAGATGGTACACAGATGCTCGTAGGCAGCATCGACCATGACACCATCTTTCCAGTACAGCACGTCAAGCGTCTCGCGGCTGGCCGGGCGGTACAAGGTGATGGTGCGCGGCCGCTGCCAGAAGTCTGCATCGATAAGCGACGCATCGAAAATGTCGGGCGGCGGATTGGGCATGTTTTCGGCCACGGTCGGGGCAGCTGACCCCTGCGCCCTCGGCGCGCGCGCCACAGGCGCATTCTGAACCACTGGGCCGGGCGGACTGGGCGCATTGCTGGTCGCACAACTGGCCACCAAACCACTATAGAGTCCAGCGCCACCAAGGCGCAGCACGCGCCTCATGAACTCTCTGCGTTCTGCCATGCTGCTCCTTATTCGATGATGCCGGCCGCCCACCACCGCCGGGTTGTGCCGATAGACCGGTGCTGACACGCCAAGGTTCCGCTCAAAGCAGACCCGACCATGCGCTGCGTCATGCAACCAGCCCTTGCAGACAATCTCTTTGCTGCTGCCATTAGACCGCAGCCCGGTGTTCCGAAAAAGCCTGCTGCAACTCCCGACCACCAAAAAAGAGGGCCGCAGTTGCGGCCCTCAGTGACTTCAGTTCAACACCACTACCTAGCGCAGCGTTCCGATCTTGGTTTCAGCACCCTTCTCATAGGAGTGCAGAGTCAAGGCGCCATTCTTGATGTCGCCCTTCTCGTCAAATGAAATGTCACCCGTCACGCCGCGATAGTTTTCCTTGGCAAGGAACGGCAGATACTTGGCAGGGTCACTCGAGCCAGCCTTGACCATGGCATCGGCCATCACCATCACCGCATCGTAGGCATACGGTGCATACAGCTCGACCTCAGCACCGTACTTGGTCTTGAACCGAGCCTTGAAGGCATCGAGCGTCTTCTCTTCCGAGGGCGACACACCACCGGCTTCTGCACAGTAGACCTCATCATCGGCCATGGCGTCGCCTGCGAGTTTGGGCAGTTCGGACGAGCAGATGCCATCGCCACCCATGAACTTGGCATTGATGCCGAGTTGCTTGATCTGACGCAGCATCGGGCCTGCCTGAGCGTCCATGCCGCCGTAGAAGATCACGTCAGGCGACTTGCCCTTGATGGTGGTCAGGATTGGCTGGAAGTCGACCGCCTTGTCGGTGGTGTATTCACGATCGACCATCTTGGCGCCAGCCTTCTCGGCCGACTTGCGGAATTCCTCTGCCACGCCGTCACCGTAGGCGCTACCGTCTGACACCACGGCAATGGTCTTGCCCTTGAGGGTTTCGACTGCGTATTTACCGAGCGCGCCACCGATCTGACCGTCATTGGTCACGACACGAAAGACGTTCTTGTAGCCCTGGTTGGTCAGCTTCGGGTTGGTCGACGAAGGCGTGATCTGCGGAATGCCTGCAGCGTTATAAATGGTCGAAGCAGGAATCGATGTGCCCGAATTCAGGTGGCCGACCACGCCGTTGACCTTGTCGTCGACCAGTTTCTGGGCAACCGCGGTGCCTTGCTTCGGATCTGCGCCGTCGTCTTCTGGAACCAGTTCGAACTTGGCCTTCTTGCCGCCGATCATGACGCCCTTGGCGTTCAGGTCGTCGATCGCCATGCGCGCACCGTTCTCATTGTCCTTGCCGAGGTGAGCCTGCGGTCCGGTAATGGGAGCCACGTGACCGATCTTGACCACCACATCGTCAGCCATGGCAGGTGCCGCAGCCGCGAATCCGGCGACCATCGCCACGCACAAGATTTTCTTTTGAAGTTTCATCGTTATCCTCTCTAATTTCGATGACAGCCCAGGAATGGATCCGACCAGCAAACAATGAACGAGCCCGGCGATGCGAAGCTTGAGTACACGCTTTCTTCTGGCGAACCGTTCTAACTTACACGATTCTTTGTTGCGAGGCCAGCTTCCAGACGCACCGCAACATAAGGCGCACCGCTTTCGCCGGCCGCGAGGCCAAGTGATTTCCGTCGCTGCGCGGGCTGCTGCGACAGCACTAGCGCTACCATACGCACCCAGCCCAGCTCCAAGTTGAGACCAGAAGGCCTGGCGTTCATGCCAGGCGTTGAACCATGCTCCATCAGAACGGATTGCATCGACATGCCCTTTGATTTTTCCTGCCGTCCGGTTGCCAAGCAGCGTCTTGCCATCGAAGAATTGACGCGTGCCCCTGAAGCTGACTGCCTGCTGGCACTGCGTGACGAAGCGCGGCTGTTGCCAGACGAGCAGACCAGAGTGGCCGCCTACGCCTTGCAACTGGTCAGCACGGTTCGGGCACGCCGCACCCGCTCGAGCGGCGTAGATGCCCTGATGCGCGAATTTTCCCTGTCGAGCGACGAAGGTGTCGCCCTCATGTGCCTGGCAGAAGCGCTGCTGCGCATCCCCGACAGCGCAACGCGCGACGCCCTGATTCGCGACAAGATCGGCGGTGGCGACTGGGAGGCTCACCTGGGACGCAGTCCGTCGCTGTTCGTCAATGCAGCGTCATGGGGGCTGGTACTGACTGGCAAGCTGGTCTCGACCCACAGCCAGGATTCCCTCGGCAGTGCGCTGGCGCGCCTGATCGGCAAAGGCGGAGAACCGGTGATCCGGCGTGCCGTCGACCTTGCCATGCGGATGCTCGGACGCCAGTTCGTGACTGGCGAGACAATCGAGGACGCAATCGGCAACGGCGCACCCAATCGCGCGCGCGGCTACCGTTATTCATATGACATGCTCGGCGAGGCGGCGCTCACCAGGAGCGACGCACTGCGGTATCTCGACGCCTACCGCCACGCCATCGATGTGATCGGCAGGGAAAGCAAGAGCGGCCCCTCAGGCGTGCGCCAGGGTCCGGGCATCTCGATCAAGCTGTCTGCCCTGCATCCGCGCTACCAGCGTGCGCAGCGCGAGCGCGTCATCGCGGAGTTGCTGCCGGTGCTGCTGGAACTGGCGCGCCGCGCCGCGTCGTTCGACATCGGGCTCAACATCGACGCGGAAGAATCCGAACGCCTCGACCTGTCACTCGACCTGCTCGAGGCCATGGCACAAGATCAGACCACGGCTGGCTGGCAGGGCCTTGGATTTGTGATCCAGGCCTATTCGAAGCGCGCACCGGCAGTGATCGACTTCGTCGCTGATCTGGCGCGCAGCTGCGGACGGCGCCTGATGGTGCGGCTGGTCAAAGGTGCCTACTGGGATTCCGAAATCAAGCGCGCCCAGATCGAAGGACAAAGCGACTACCCGGTGTACACCAGAAAGGCTCACACCGACGTGGCTTACCAGGCATGCGCGCGCCGTCTGCTGCGCGCCGCGGATGCAATCTATCCGCAGTTCGCGACCCACAACGCCTACTCCTTGGCCTGGGTCCGTGAAGCGGCGCGCAGCCTTGGCGTGGCAGAAGACCGCTATGAATTCCAGTGCCTGCATGGCATGGGCGAGACCCTCTACGATCAGGTGATCGATGGCAGCAGCGCGCTGGCGTGCCGCATCTACGCGCCGGTCGGCAGCCACGAGACACTGCTCGCCTACCTGGTACGCCGCCTGCTCGAGAACGGCGCCAACAGTTCCTTCGTGAATCGCATCGTCGACGAGAAAGTGCCGGTGGTGGCCTTGACCGAGGATCCGGTCCAGAGTCTGCAACGCGATGGCGGCGCACCGCATCCGAAGATTGTTCTGCCCGAACTGCTGTACACCGCAGCGCGGCGCAATTCCAGAGGTTTCGATGCGGCCTCCGATGCACAGCTGAGCGAGATGCAAGATGCGCTCTCGAAGTTCGAGGCGAGCACCTGGCACGCCACCTCAGGTGCTGCCGCGAGCGATCCAGGCAGCATCAGCGAATGCAGAAATCCTGCCGACCGGCGCGACCTGATCGGCCACGTGGTCAATGCCGGCAGTGCCCAGGTCGAGGCCGCCATCAAGGTGGCCGTCGGCGCCAGCCGTGCCTGGTCGCGCCTGTCCTCGACCTTGCGCGCAGAACTGCTCGATCATGCCGCCATCAAGCTCGAGGACAACCGCGCCGAGCTGATTGCCCTGCTGATGCGAGAAGCGGGCAAATCACTCGGCAACGCGGTAGGCGAGGTGCGTGAGGCGGTCGACTTCTGCCGCTACTACGCCCTGGGCATTCGCCAGAGCGAGGCGCCGATTGCCGAGGGCGCGCCACTGGTTTGCATTTCACCTTGGAATTTCCCGCTGGCAATCTTCTGTGGCCAGGTGGTTGCAGCACTTGCTGCCGGTCGCTGTGTGCTGGCCAAACCCGCTGAACAAACGCCGCTGGTGGCGGCACGCGCCGTGGCGCTGCTGCATGCGGCGGGCGTGCCGCGCGAGGTTCTGCAACTGCTGCCAGGCGACGGCCCGAGCGTTGGAGCACCACTGGTGTCTGATGCACGCATCGGCGGTGTGCTGTTCACCGGCTCGACCGAAGTAGCGCGCGGTATCGCCAGGACGCTGGCCACGCGCCTGGACGACCCGGTACTGATCGCAGAAACCGGTGGTGTCAATGTCATGCTGGTCGATTCCAGCGCGCTGACCGAACAGGTGGTGCAAGACGCGTTGCAGTCGGCATTCGATTCGGCCGGTCAGCGCTGCTCGGCGCTCAGGCTGCTGTGCATCCAGGAAGATGCCGCCAAGAGCACGCTTGCCATGCTGTACGGCGCCTTCGACGAGTTGAGCGTCGGCACGCCGATGCGCCTTGCCAACGATATCGGCCCGGTGATCGACGAGGAGTCGCGCGGGCGGCTCGAAGCGCACATCAAGGCGATGCAAAAGCGTGGCTTTTCGGTGCGGCGCCTGCCGCTCGATGCCTCAGCCGAACACGGCAGCTTCGTCGCGCCTGCCATCATCGAGATCGAGCGCCTGTCGGATCTGCCAGGCGAAGTGTTCGGCCCGGTGCTGCACGTGATGCGCTACCGTGCCACGGAGTTCGACGCGCTGATCGAATCGATCAATGCCATGGGCTTTGGTCTGACCATGGGCATCCACAGTCGCATCGACGAGCACATCGGTCGCGCCAGTGAGCGCGCCCGCATCGGCAATCTGTACGTCAACCGCAACATGATCGGCGCGGTGGTCGGTGTCCAGCCGTTCGGTGGTGAAGGCATGTCAGGCACGGGACCCAAGGCCGGTGGCCCGCTCTACCTGCCACGCCTGGGTGTGCCACTGACCACGCCCGGGCGCAATGGGGCGCGCGATGCCAGCATCGATGGTTTCCTGCGGCGCGCCGCGCAGGCTTCATTCAGCGCGAGCGAAAAAAGCGCGCTCGAGGCGCTTGCTGTCCGTCTCAAGAGCATCAATTTCAGTGAGCTCAGCGTGGTCCTGAGCGGCCCCACCGGCGAGAGCAACACCCTGACCTTCGTGGCACGCGACGCGGTCGGTTGCATCGCGCCGAGTGCCGCCAGCACAGCCCTGCTGGCGCTCATGGTGCTGGCAGTCGGCGGCCGTCCGCTGGCGCCGCACAACAGGATCGATGCCGCCCTGCAATCGAGCATTGGCGCGCTGCCCGAGGACATGCCGGTCGATGCACTGCTGATCGATGCCGATGATGCACAGCGGCTGGCCTGGCAGCAGCGCATCGTGGCGCGCAGCGGGCCGCTGGTGCCCATCATTCCCCTCGACACGACAGGCATGACCGTCACGCCAGCGTTGCTGGCGCGCCTGCTGCACGAGCGCAGTGTGAGTACCAATACTGCTGCCGCTGGCGGTAATGCGGCCTTGATGATGCTCGCCGACGACTAGCAGCGGGGCGCCATCTGGCGGATGCACATTGAAGTGTGTTGGTGGCCCTCGCCCCTTCAGTTAGAATCCGCTCGATCTGTTTGGCCGTTGCTTCTGGCTTGGAACTTGCAAGTTCCGGGCTGGCAACGCGCTGGTGCCTTGCTGTCATTTCATCAGGAACTCTATGGCGATTCTTTTGCAGCAGATCATCAATGGCCTCGTGCTCGGCAGCATCTACGCCCTCATCGCACTTGGCTACACCATGGTCTACGGCATCTTGAGCCTGATCAACTTTGCCCATGGCGACGTGATGATGATCGGTGCCATGACCGCCTACGCAGCCATCGTCGCCGTGCAGGCCATCGCGCCGGGCGTGCCGGGGCCCGCCCTGCTGCTGATTGGTCTGGTCGCAGCCATCCCGGTGTGCATCGCCGTCAATGTCCTGATCGAGCGTGTCGCCTACCGGCCGCTGCGCAATGCCCCGAAGCTGGCACCGCTCATCACCGCCATCGGCGTCTCCCTGATTCTCCAGACCGTGGCCATGATCCTGTTTGGCCGCAACTACAAGGTGCTGCCGCCGCTCTTGCCGAACGCCCCGATCAATGTGATGGGCGCGAGTGTGACGCCCACCCAGGTGCTCATTTTGGTGCTGGCCGGCGCACTCATGATCGGGCTGGTGCTGATGGTCGAGCGCACCAAGCTCGGCCGCGCCATGCGCGCCACCGCAGAGAATCCCCGTTTTGCGAGCCTGATGGGTGTTGATGCCAATTCGGTGATTGTTGCGACCTTCGCCATCGGTGCTGCACTGGCTGCCGTGGCGGGGGTGCTGGTGGCTGCCAACTATTCCATCGCCCACTTCTACATGGGATTCATCCCGGGTCTAAAAGCGTTCACCGCAGCCGTGCTGGGCGGCATCGGCAACCTGTATGGCGCCATGGTGGGGGGCCTGCTGCTCGGCCTGATCGAGAGTCTTGGCGGCGGCTACGTCGGCGACCTCACCGGGGGATTTTTCGGCAGCAACTATCAGGACGTGTTCGCGTTCATCGTCTTGATTGGCGTGTTGACGCTGCGCCCTGCCGGCATCATGGGCGAGCGCGTCGCGGACCGGGCATAGTTCGCGTGGCCACCGGCCTTCCAAAGGATCTGCGATGACCGAGGGAATCACCCATCTGGCGGGTACGCCAAGTCGTGCCAAGGCTTACGTCGGCATGGCACTGGCGCTGGCCGCCCTGCTGGTGCTGCCTGCCATCGCCGGCATGGGCGGCAACTCATGGATTCGCATCCTCGACTTTGCCCTGCTCTACATCATGCTGGCGCTCGGGCTCAATATCGTGGTCGGCTTCGCCGGCCTGCTCGATCTGGGCTACATCGCTTTCTACGCGGTAGGTGCCTACATGACCGCCACCCTGACATCGCCGCAGATGTCCGATGTGCTGCAGTCGTTCGTCGATACCTATCCGGCGCTCGGCGACTTTCTGGTGCATCTGTTCGGGCCCAACGTGGCCGCGCACGGGATTCACCTGTCGATCTGGCTGATCGTGCCGCTAAGCGGACTGCTTGCAGCGGTGTTCGGTGTGATCCTCGGCACGCCCACGCTCAAGCTGCGCGGCGACTATCTGGCTATCGTGACCCTCGGCTTTGGCGAGATCATCCGCATCTTCATCAACAACCTGAACCGCCCGGTCAACCTGACCAATGGTCCGGTCGGCATCAACAACATCGATCCGATCAAGATCGGCCCGATCGACTTCGGTCATCCGCTCGATCTGTTCGGCCTGTCGATTCCACCTGTGCAGCTCTACTACTACCTGTTCCTGGTGCTGGTGGCCCTCATCATCTTCTTTACCATCCGTTTGCAGGACTCGCGCATCGGCCGCGCCTGGGTTGCCATCCGCGAAGACGAGATTGCCGCCAAGGCGATGGGTATCAACACCCGTAACGTGAAACTGCTGGCGTTCGCCATGGGTGCGAGCTTCGGCGGTATCTCGGGATCGATGTTCGCTTCCTTCCAGGGCTTCGTCAGTCCTGAATCGTTCGGCCTTACCGAATCGATCGTGATTCTGGCGATGGTGGTGCTGGGCGGCATGGGTCACATCCCTGGCGTCATCATCGGTGCCATCTTGCTGTCGGCGCTGCCTGAAGTGCTGCGTCACTCCGTGCCCTTTGTGCGCCAGCCTGTGATCGAGGGCATTACTGCACTCAGCGGTGTGTTGCCTGACGGCCTGCGCGCCGGTCTGATTACATTTGTGGGCAACGTGTTCGAGCCCGAAGTGCTGCGATCTCTGATCTTTGGTCTTGCCATGGTCATCATCATGCTGACGCGACCCTCTGGGTTGTGGCCCGCTCCCGAACATGGCAAGGGCCTGGGCGGCATCAAGGCCAAACGCTCCGCTGCGGAGGGCGCTTGATGTCGGCCGTGGCACCAGCAGTTGCGGCCGACGCAGCCGTACCGCCGCTGCTGGCGGTGCAAGGCGTCAACAAGCGCTTCGGCGGTCTGCAGGCGCTATCCGATGTCGGCCTCACCATCAAGCGCGGGCAGATCTATGGCCTGATCGGACCCAACGGTGCTGGCAAGACCACCTTCTTTAACGTCATCACCGGACTCTACCAGGCAGATAGCGGTACCTTCGAACTCAATGGCCAGCCCTATTCGCCGTCAGCACCGCACCAGGTTGCGCGCGCCGGCATCGCACGCACCTTTCAGAACATTCGCCTGTTCGGCGAGATGACCGCGCTGGAAAACGTCATGGTCGGTCGGCACGTGCGCACCCATGCCGGCGTGATCGGTGCCGTGTTGCGGACTCCAGGTGCGCGTCGCGAGGAGATCGCCATCCGTAGCCGCGCCATGGAACTGCTTGAGTACGTCGGTGTGGCGCGCTATGCAGATTTCCGTGCACGCACCCTGTCCTATGGCGATCAGCGTCGTCTCGAGATTGCCCGTGCGCTTGCCACCGACCCGCTGCTGCTGGCGCTCGATGAGCCAGCAGCAGGCATGAATGCAACCGAGAAAGTCAGCCTGCGCGGTCTGCTCGAATCGATTAGCAAGGATGGCAGAACCATTCTCCTGATCGAGCACGACGTCAAACTCGTCATGGGCCTTTGCAATGAGGTGACAGTGCTCGATTACGGCAAGCCGATCGCGCAGGGTGTGCCCGCCGATGTCCAGAAGAATGCCGCCGTGATCGATGCCTACCTGGGCGGGGGGCACTGATGGCAGACGTGATCCTCAAGGTCAGCGGCCTGGAGGTCTCCTACGGCGGCATTCACGCCGTCAAGGGCATCGACTTTCATATCGACAAGGGCGAACTGGTGACCCTGATCGGCGCCAACGGCGCCGGCAAAACCACCACCTTGAAAGCCATCACCGGACTGCTGCCCTTCAAGGCGGGCGACGTCAGCTACCGTGGCGAGAGCATTCGTGGACGCCAGACCTTCAAGCTGCTGCGCTCTGGCCTTGCCATGGTGCCTGAAGGCCGTGGCGTGTTCTCGCGCATGACCATTACCGAGAATCTCTTGATGGGCGCCTACATCCGCGATGACGCGCCTGGCATTCAGGCCGACATCGACAAGATGTTCGGCATCTTTCCGCGCCTGAAGGAACGCGCCAATCAGCTGGCCGGCACCATGTCGGGCGGCGAACAGCAAATGCTCGCGATGGCGCGCGCACTCATGTCGCAACCAGAACTGCTGCTGCTCGACGAGCCCTCGATGGGGCTGTCTCCCATCATGGTCGACAAGATCTTCGAGGTGGTGCGCGATATCTCGGCGCAAGGGGTCACCATCTTGCTGGTCGAACAAAATGCGCGCCTCGCCTTGCAGGCCGCTGACCGCGGCTACGTGATGGAATCGGGCCTGGTGACCATGACAGGCGTCGCCAACGACATGCTGAACGATCCCAAGGTGCGCGCAGCCTACCTCGGCGAATAGTCCGGGTCGATCAGGCGCGCCTCCCCCTCAAGGCTCCGGCCACAGGCCGAGTCGCGTCATCCAGGCGGCAAGCTCACGCCGATTCTCGTCGGCAGCGCGATATTCATCGGGCAGTTCGGCCCGGTCATCGGCCAGCCGGTGCTGGTTCAGTTTGAATTTCCCTTCAAGACTCGTGACCGTCATGCGCAGCCCCACGATGGCGCCAAACAGGCTGTCTTTGAGCGGCACTTCGAACTGCTGCCAGCGTGGCAAAAAGGCCTTGTCATGGTGTTCGATCAACTGCGCCAGAATGGCGGACTTGTCGTGTGCCTGATGCAGCACCTCGATCGGCCCGGCGGCGTGCACCGTGATGTAGTTCCAGGTCGGCACGCGCCGATCTGAGCGGTATTCACTGGGTGACACATAGGTATGCGGTCCCGCGAAAACCAGCAGTGCCTCGGGTTCGCTCGCCAACGCCTGCCACTGCGGATTGGCGCGAGCCACGTGTGCGTCGATGTGCCAGCCGGCCTCATCCTTGACCGGCAGCACCGGCAGGTGGGTCGCAAACGGCTTGCCGTTGACGACGCTAAACAGCGTGGCGAAGTTGTAGCGCAGCATCACTTCGCCGAGCACGCCTTCATCGGTATTGGCAAAGTGCGCGGGTAAATAAATGCTGGTCATCGGCCTGTCAGATCGTTCCCGAAAAATTCGACATGCATCTGGGGTACGGCTTTTTCGCCTCAGGCGATCGGTTCACGCGCCAGATCGGCTTCGGTCGTAAACGAGTCTGCGTAAAAATTATCGGCGACAAGACCGCACTCGGCAACAAAATCGCGGCGTGCCGAGTCGATCACAATCGGAGCGCCGCATGCGTACACCTCGTGGCCCGACAGATCGGGGAAGTCGTCCGCCACCGCGCGGTGCACGAAGCCGGTCCTGCCGAGCCAGCGGTCTTCAGGCAGGGCATCGGAGATGACCGGTACAAAGCGGAAGTTCTCAAGCGTCGCCGCATATGCCTGTGCCTGATCGCGCATGTAGAGATCGTGCGGACGCCTGCCACCCCAGTACAGCACCATGGGTCGTGTGACCTGCTTGAGGATGCATTGCTCGATCAGGGCCTTGATCGGCGCAAAGCCGGTGCCGCTGGCCAGCAGCACCATCGGCGCATCACTGTCCTCACGCAGGAAGAAAGTGCCGAGCGGGCCTTCGAAGCGCAGGATGTCGCGCGGCTTCATCATGGTCGGTACATCGGCGAAGATCTGATCGGTCAGCAATCCGCCTGGCAGATGACGGATGTGCAGTTCGACCTGCTGTTCCAGGATGTGTGGCGCGCTGGCCATCGAGTAGCTGCGGCGCTTGCCATCTTTGAGGATCAGTTCAATGTACTGACCTGCCAGATACTGAAAGCGCTCGGCAGCCGGCAGCTGCAGGCGCACCACCACCACGTCGGGGGCGACACGTTCGACGCTTGCGACGCGGCACGGCATTTTTCGAATCGGAATATCACCCGCACCCTTGACCTCGCGCGCCTCAATCAACAGGTCCGAGCGGGCGTGCGCGCAGCAAAACAGCGCGAGGCCATTGGCTTTCTCCTCGGCAGACAGGGCGGATGCCTGATGCACGTCGTGCTCCACCTGGCCTGAGACAATCCTGCCCTTGCACGAGCCGCACGCGCCATTGCGGCAGCCGTAAGGCAGTCCAATGCCCGCTGCAAGCGCTGCGGCAAGTACCGTTTGATGATCTTCTACCGCGAACTGATGACCGCTCGACTGGACCTTCACTGAAAATGCCATACTGAATGTCTTCTCCTGACGCGCCGCCAAATAAGGAACGCAATCCTTGCAGTCCCCCAATCCGCTCAAGCGCGGGCCTCATATTCTAATCGTTGGCTGTGGCGATGTGGGCCGGCGCCTTGGCATGCGCCTGAACCAGCGCTTCTGCGTGTTTGGCACGACACGCACCGATGCGGGCCGGGAGGCCCTGCTGGCTGCAGGCATCAGACCGGTGCTTCTCGATCTTGACGGCAATGCGCGACCAGCCATCGACCTGACGCATAGCTGGATCGTTCATCTGGCACCGCCGCAGCCGCATGGCGCCAAGGATCTGCGCACCCGGCGCATGATGCAGTGTCTTAGCGGTGTCGAGCGACTGGTGTACGTCAGCACCAGCGGCGTCTACGGCGATTGCCAGGGTGAGCTGATCGACGAGACCCGCACTCCGGCACCCGTCAACCAGCGTGCTGTGCGTCGTAGCGACGCGGAAGCGTTCTTGCGGCGAACTGCCATCGCGCGGCGCTTTCGGCTCTCTGTGCTGCGCGTACCTGGCATCTATTCCAGCGAGCGTCTGCCGATCGAACGCCTGAAGGCGGGCACACCTGCGCTCGCGCGTGAGGACGATGTCTATTCCAATCACATCCACGCCGACGATCTGGCGCTCTCGCTCGAGGCCGCCCTGCTGCACGGACGGGCACAGCGCATCTATCACGCGAGTGACGATTCTCCGATGCAAATGGGTCAGTATTTCGATCTGGTAGCCGACAAATTCGCGCTGCCACGACCACCCCGTCTGGCGCGCCAGCAGCTCTTGGCCGCGCTGACACCGATGCAGCGCTCCTTCATGGAGGAATCACGGCGCCTGAGCAATTTTCGGCTGAAGGCAGAACTGGGCGTGCGACTTAAATATCCAGGCGTTGCTGACGCCCTTAGCCAACTGCCCTGATATCGCTACAATATGGCCCCGGATCGACAAAAATGACGCCTCCATAAGGCGCTCAGCAGAAAGAACCTCATGCCAGACGCAGCCAGCCAGAATCCCCTTTTCGACCTCAGTTTGCCGTTCGGTATGCCGGCTTTTGACCGCATCACGAATGAGGATTTCGAGCCGGCCTTCGAGTCCGGCATGCAAAGTCATCGGCTCGAGATCGAAAATATCGCCGGCGCCGTCGCCAAGCCGACATTCGCCAACACCATCGAAGCACTGGAGCGCGCCGGATCCAACCTCGACCGGGTGGCACGCATCTATTTCAACCTGACCTCGGCACACACCAACGAAGAACTCGAAGCGTTGCAACGCGTGATCGCGCCCAAGCTCGCGGCACACAGCGACGCGATCATGCTGGATCACCGTCTTTTCAAGCGCATCTCGACCCTCTACGACATCCGTGACTCGCTTGATCTCGACCTCGAATCAGAGCGCCTGCTGGAGCGCTATTACCGCGACTTTGTGCGCTCCGGGGCTAATCTGGCCGAGGCCGACAAGGAGCGTCTGAAATCCATCAATGCGGAACTGGCCTCGCTCAGCACCCAGTTCTCGCAGAACGTCCTGAAGGCCACCAACGCCGGTGCGCTGGTGCTCGATCGGGCCGAGCAGCTGGCCGGCCTTAGCGCAGACGAGATCAAGCAGGCGCAAGACGCTGCAACTGAGCTCGGTCACCAAGGAAAGTTTGTCTTGGCACTGAGCAACACCACCGAACAGCCACTCGAAAACGTACTCAGCGTGCGCGCCACGCGCCAGCGACTGAGGGCTGCATCCGAGGCGCGCTGCCTCAACGGTGATCTCGATAATCGGCCGGTGGTGCTAAAGAGCGTACGCCTTCGCGCAGAACGCGCGCGCCTGCTGGGCTACGACAGTCACGCTGCCTATATCCTGGAAGACGAGACGGCCAAGACCACCCAGGCAGTCAACCAGCTGCTCGCTTCGCTTGCTCCGCGCGCGGCTGCCAACGCGCATCGCGAAGCGGCAGCCCTGCAACAGCGCATCGTTGCCGACGGAGAGACCTTCGAGCTTGAATCATCTGACTGGTCGTTCTACTCCGAGCGCGTCAAGCGCGACAAGTATGCGTTCGACGAAAGCGAGATCCGGCCCTACCTGGAGCTCGAGCGGGTGTTGCAAGACGGGCTGTTCTACGCCGCAACGCGCCTGTATGGAATTACCTTCAAGGAACGCTTTGACCTGCCGCTCTACCATCCTGACGTGCGCAGCTTCGAGGTGTTCAACGCGGACGGCTCGACGCTCGCCTTGTTCCTGACCGATTTCTTTGCACGGCCAAGCAAGCGCGGCGGTGCCTGGATGAATGAATATGTCGGCCGCTCGCGGCTGGCGGGTACGCGCCCTGTGGTTGGCAATCATCTGAATGTGCCAAAGCCGGCACCCGGTGCCCCGGCGCTGCTGACGCTCACCGAACTGACGACACTGTTTCACGAATTCGGGCACGCCCTGCATGGCATGTTTTCCGATGTGCAGTACCCGCTGTTCGCGGGTACGCACGTGCCGCGCGACTTCGTTGAATTCCCATCCCAGGTCAACGAAATGTGGGCGCTGTGGCCAGAAGTTTTCAACAACTACGCCAAGCACTATCAAACCGGCGAGCCGCTTTCGGCCAGCCTGATCGACAAGGTCCGCGCCAGCGACACCTTCAACCAGGGGTTCGCCACCACCGAATATCTGGCCGCGGCAATCCTCGATCAGGCCTGGCACCAGCTGACGCCCGAACAGATTCCAGCTGATGTCGAAGCGTTCGAGCACGATGCGCTCGCCAGGGCAGGCATCCTGGTGCCGCAGGTCGCGCCGCGCTACCGCACCTGCTACTTCTCGCACATTTTCGCGGGTGGCTATGGCGCTGGCTACTATGCCTACATCTGGAGCGAGATCCTTGATGCCGATGCAGGCGACTGGTTCCGGGAGCACGCAGGTTTGTCGCGCAAAAACGGTGACTGGTTTCGTGACACGCTCCTGTCACGCGGCGGCAGCCAGGACGCGTCGGCCATGTACCGCACCTTCCGGGGTCGCGATGCAATCCCCGACGCGCTGCTCAAGCGCCGCGGCCTGAACGCCGACGCCTAGCTAGAGCTGCGCCAGGAGTCGAACCCGGCGTCGTGTCAGTCGTGGAAGTAAAACAGATTGGCATCGGCATCAGACAGGGTGAACTGTCGAAGGCCCCAGGGTTTTTTCTCAGGCGCCGCAGCGATCGTGGCACAGCGCGCCTTGAGGTCCTTATAAAGGGTATCGAGATCGGCGGCAAAAACCCAGTGAACCGCCGGCTCGAACGGCGCCGTCTTGCGGCGTAGAAACAATACCGTGTCATCGCGTGATACGGCACCGATCTCGCCGTCAGCCTCGAGCCAGCCTATCGTGAAGCCGAGCACGTCGCGGTAATGCTGCTGGGCGCGCACCACATCCGCGACCGGCAGCTCCGGCACCAGCCGGCCAAACGGATTGGCCTTTGCGCTCACCTGATTGCGCCAGCGGGTTGTCCCGACGTCCGGGCTGTCTTGTCGCGAAAAAAGCGCCAGGCCTCCTCTGCACTCTCGAAGTCATGGTTCTGCGGTCCTGCCAGGCCAAGATAGATGCGTCCATAAACTTGATCAATGCTCGGCTCGGTATGACCACCGCCATCGATCCGGATCAGTTCCACCTGCAGTCCCTTGGGATCATCTCCCCACACGGTGCGGGTCGCAAAGGTGTGCCCATCTGAGTCCGGACGACGTGCAAACCTGTCGGCTCTCGGCGCGGCATCGATGCCATCGAGCCGGCGCCACAGTGCAAGCGTGTCGTCGACCGATAGCAAAGTTCCCAGTTCGGCGGTACCAAAATGAACTGCGCCGCCCTCATAAGGCACCAGCGGATCGGCACTGCCGTTGATCATCAGAAGCGAGAGCGGCCTGGTCGGCGCCGGGCAAAGTGATGCGCTCGGCATGCTGCCTGCGACCGAGGCGATGGCAGCGACCGGCACGGCCAGTTGCTGGCTCATGCGAAATGCCATCATGGCGCCATTGGACATGCCCATCACGTAGACCCGCTGACGATCGATGGCATGCTTGTCCATCACCATGTCGATCGCCTGGTTGGCGTAGGCCACGTCGTCGGCAACCGGTTTTGAAGGGTCGTCTGCACGGCAATCGTCCCAGCCGGCCAGAAGACTCGAACCACGTGTTCCCTGCAACGCCAGGACTGCGATCCGGTCGCGCGCGCCAATCGGCACCCAGGCAGAAAGAGGCGCTGCGAGCGAATGACGCATGCCGATCGAGCCCTGTGCACTGCCGCCGCGTCCATGCAGCAAGATGACCAGAGGAATGGGCTGATCAGGCGGGCTGTCTGCCGGCAGGGCCAGCATGGCAGTGCGCTGACCGTCTTGGGTATCAAGTGACAGCTCTTCGGGTGCTGCGTGAACCACCCCTGCGGCCAGCAGATAAAGCAACAGCGCCAGCGCAACTGGCCAGACGCCCGCTTGCGACGGGCGCCTTGGCCGGCGCGCGCTGCTAGGCAGCCTGCTCGTGATCGAGCCTTGGATAATCGACGTAGCCAACAGGCCCTCCAAAGTAGAGGCCATCCTTATTGAGCGGATTCAAGGCAGCGCCCGAACGCAGACGCTCTGGCAGATCCGGATTGGCGATGAACTTGACGCCGAAACCGACCGCATCAGCCAGACCCGTCTCGATCGCCTTTTCCGAAGCATCGACCGTCATCTTTTCGTTGATCACGTAGACGCCGCCGAATTTCTTTTTGAGCACCGGGCCAAGACTGTCCTCGCCCTGGTACTCACGCGAGAACAGGAATGCGAGCTTGCGCTTAGCCAGCTGTTCGACCAGATAACCAAATGTCTCGGCACGCTGTGAATCACCCATGCCGTGCGCGTCTCCGCGCGGCGCCAGGTGCATACCGACGCGATCAGCACCCCAAACCTTGCTGACCGCATCGGTGACTTCAAGATGCAGGCGAGCACGATTCTCCACCGAACCGCCGTATTCGTCGTCGCGCTGGTTGGAGATGTCCTGCAGGAACTGATCAAGCAGGTAACCATTGGCGCCATGGATCTCGACGCCGTCAAAGCCGGCACGCTGGGCATTTTCGGCACCAAGACGGAACTGTTCGACCACGGCTGCGATCTCCTCGATCGTCAGCGCGCGCGGCACGGAAAAAGGGCGCTCGGGCCTGAGCAGGCTGACCATGCCCGGTGCTGCAATCGGGCTTGGCGCGAGCGGTGCCTTGCCGCCGAGGAGACTGGGATCGGAAATTCGTCCGACGTGCCACAGCTGCATCACGATGTGGCCGCCAAGACTGTGAACACCTGCGGTGATGCGCTGCCAGCCGCTCACCTGTTCGTCCGACCAGATGCCAGGCGTGCGTTCGTAGCCGACACCCATGGCATCCACCGACGTGGCTTCAGTCACGATCAGACCGGCCGAGGCGCGCTGCATGTAGTACTCACGCATCACGTCGGTCGGGGCACGCGAGTCTGGCGTGGCGCGCGAGCGTGTCAGTGGCGCCATGAAAATACGGTTCGGGAGCTCGAGAGCCCCCACTTTGATCGGGTCAAATAAAGTTGTCATGCGAGTACCGTTGCGGGAAAACCCGATTAAATCAGGTTTGGCTGATTCTTGCCGACGGCGCCCCGCTGCCCTCTACATCGGCCTGAAATGATGAGCAAAGGCGCGGCTGACCGGTATTTTGCGGCTCAAGCCTCGCAGTTGCAGGGTGACGTGGCCGAGCTCGTTACGTGTGGCAGAAACGATTGCGCGCCGGTTGACAATGACACTACGGTGGACCTGCATGAACTGCTGCGGCGACAGGCGGCACAGCAATTCACGCATGCTGGTGCGAATCACACCCTCGTGACTTGAGCTGACCACGTTGACGTATTTGTCGGTCGCCTCGAAATAGAGCACCTCATCGATCGGCACCATGGTGATGGTGTCACCCAGACCGACATTGACCATGTCGAGCGGGTCGAATTTGCTGGTGCCGCCGTCGATTGCAAGCGTCTGAACCACGCGCAGCAGGTCGGCCAGGTCACCTGACTGCGGCGCCGCACGTTCTTGCAGCCGCAGCTTAAGGCGCATCACGGTGCGCTCGAGTCGCTCGGGGACAACAGGTTTCAGAACGAAATCGACGGCCGCATGCTCGAACGCGGCGATTGCGAATTCATCGTAGGCGGTGACGAATACGATGAGCGGCGCGGGCTGCTGCTCGGGCCAGCCATCAAGGACTTCGGCCGCAGCGTCCAGACCGGTCTTGCCGGGCATGCGGATGTCGAGGAAGAGAATCTGCGGCAGCACACTGAGTGCCTTGCTCACCGCTTCTTCGCCGTTGGTGGCGACGGCCGCGATTTCCAGGTCGGGCCAGATCGCAAGCAGCATGCGAGAAAATCCCTGGGCCAGCAAAGGCTCGTCTTCAGCAATGATGGCGCGAACATTGTTCATCAACGGCCCCTCCCTGCAATGATTGGCAAACTGACCAGGCAGCGCGTGCCGCCCCCTGGTGCAGGCTCGATCAGGAAATGCGCCCGATCGCCGTACAGCGCCGCCAGTCTTTCGTTGATGTGGGTCAGACCATAGCCTTCCGGATTCGATCGCTCCAGACCCAGGCCGCTGTCGAGCACTTCGACATCGACCTGGTCGCCGCTGCGACGGGCGCGCACCGTCAGACGGCCGCCACGCAGTGCGGGCTCGAGTCCGTGCTTGATGGCGTTCTCCAGAAGCGGCTGGATCAGCATGGCGGGAAGTTCGATCTCTTTGAGCGCTGCAGGCAGGTCCAGCTCGAATTCGAGGCGCTCTGCCATGCGGACTTTCATCAGTTCGAGGTAGGCCGCAAGCTGCTCGAACTCGACCTCGAGCGAGCGCATCTCCGATCTTGAGGCTGACAGACTGCTGCGCATGAAGACGATCAGCTGGTCGATCATGGTCTTGGCCCGCGCTGCGTCGACATCGACCAGAATGCGCAGATTGGCGAGCGTGTTGAACAGCATATGTGGATCGAGCTGAGCGCGCAGCAGTCGCAGCTTCGCTTCGCTTGCGAGCTGTTCGGCGCGCGCGTGCGCGGCCATTTCCTCGTTGAGCCTGCCGCGTGACCAGAAGAAATAGATGACACACACCGTTGTCACCACGGTGACGATGATCTGGACCGGCGGCACCCCGACGAACATGATGCCCGGGCTCGGATCGCCGAGCAGCCAGGCGGCCAGGTGTGAACCGATGGTGGACCCCACTGGCACAGCGATGGCACCGCGCTCGATCATGCGCACCTGGCGGCTGCCTGGCAGAGGAAGCTGCGCCAGCGCCGTATGCACTGCAAAGATTGACAGTCCGGCGCACTGGGAATAAAGCAATATTTCCCAGAAGGGGCCGGGCACATCGGCGCTGATATAAAGTCCCCAGGCAAGTGCCAGGTCGACCAGCAGCACCGCCAGTGTGGCGCGCGCCCAGTCGCGCGGCTTCCAGTGCAACTCGCTTTCTGGGCGGGGAGCAGGTTTTAGTGCGGACAGCAGACGCGAACCGAAGGTGGCCATGCGCGAGCCTAACCAACTCTTTCTCGCTTGGGAATAAATAGCGTGTGACATCTAGCACGCCCGCCTTGCGCGGTGCAGAACGTTTGAGCTTGGGCAGCAGATCAGGCGGTGGCGGGTTGGCATGGCATCTTCCGTAGAGTCATGAGCAGCAGCTTGCCTGGCTGGCCGGGTTCACATGTGCTGCTGCGACGAAAGGCTGCGGGCAAGCGCCAGCGGTCTCCTGCCTGGTGCCAGCTGCGAAGCCACGCGGCCGACGATGCATACCGCCGAACCCGAAAATCTTCAACTG
>CAZZVZ010000009.1:0-19505 GCA_964657655.1 Gammaproteobacteria bacterium
GACTGGAGCGGCGTGGTACCCGGGTTGGCATCTTCTGCGCCATGAATCAGCAGCAGGGGCGTCTTGATCTTGTCGGCCACGAAGAAGGGCGAGACCTTGAGGTAGACATCAGGCGCCTGCCACACCGACCGCCGCTCGTTCTGGAAGCCAAACGGCGTCATGGTCTTGTTGTACGAACCGCTGGTCGCGACGCCCGCTCTGAAAAGGTCGGAATGCGCCACCAGGTCGGCCGTCATCAGGGCGCCATGGCTGTGTCCGGTGACGCCGACCCGGTCAGGATCGGCCACACCGATGCGCACCGCTTCGTCGACCGCCGCCTTGGCGTCGGCGACCAGCTGTTCGATGAAGGTGTCGTAGGCACGCTTGGGATCGCCCACCACCGGAAACGAGGCGCGGTCGATGATGGCGTAGCCCGATAGCAGCAACAGGCGGTAGTCACGCAGACGCGTGAAGGTCTGCTGCGAGCCGGTCACCTGGCCCGCCTTGGAAGGATCGGCATAGTCCTCGGGATAGGCGTACAGAATGGTCGGTACGCGCGTGCCCTCGACGTAGTTGGGTGGCGTGTACAGCACGAACGACAGATCGACGCCGTCGGCGCGCTTGTAGGTGACGAGCCGCTTTTTGATGGCGCGCACCGCGGGGGTCGGGTCGGCGATATGGGTCACGGCGACGCTGTTCGAGGCCAGTACCGCTTCACCGGCGACTCCGGCAAGCGGACCGGTAACGGTTCGCAAGAAGGCGTTCGGCGCTTCGTCTGGCGTCTGATGCCAGGTGAGGAACGTCTCGGCGTTCGGTGAGGTCAACGACAAGAACTGTTCGTAGGCTGCCTTGTCGCTGCGAAACAGGCGCTCGGATGCACCGCTTTTGAGATTCAGGCGGTCGAGGAACGGACGGTCGCCCTCGGGTGATGCTCCGGCGCCCGCGAGGTAGATGGTGTCGTTGTCTTCGCCGACCACCACCGCACCGTTGGGAAGCACTTTCTTGACCGGCACGCCGGGGTTGGCGTAGTGCTCGTCTTCAGAGAAATCCCACAGCACGCGCGGCTTGGTCTGCGGCTGGTCGACGTTGTAGACAAAGGTACGTTGCCAGTGACGGTTCTCGTCGGATTCCATCAGCAGCGCGGTATCGGGCTGCTCACCCCAAAGGAATCCTTCAAAGCGGTGCTCGGTGCGGGTCAGCTCTTGTGGCGCAGTCGTAAACGGCGCCTTTTGCATCATGACCCGGTCGCGCTCGGGAACCTCGACGTTGAGATCACCGCCGTCGAGCGCCTCGGCCCACACCAGGGTCGCCGGCTCGGTCTGGCGCCAGGCAAACTCACGCGGTCCGACCGGCACGCCGCGAATCGGCACCCGATCTGCGAGCGGCAGCGAGGCAAGCGTATGAATGCTGACATGGGCGCGCTCGCTGATGTCCCAGACTTCCGCGTTGTAGGGAAAGCGCGCTGCGGTGACCAGATAGGAATATGGCCTGTGGATGACGGTCACAAAAATGTGCTTGCCATCGGGTGCGCCGTCGACCACGTCGTAGTTGCCCGGCTTGCCGAGCGGCTCGAGGGAGCCCCTGGCCGAATCGACCAGCACCAGTTGAGTCGCGGCGTAGTAGTCGAACACGTCTTCATCATGTGGTCCGCGCAGGGTGTCGCGTGCCTCATAGGTGCTGCTCTGGCCCTTCTCGCTACCCGTCTGTTCAATGCTCGGGCCACTGGTTTCTGCCTCCGGAGCGGGGGCCGGCCCCATGTTGGCGGGCAGCGCCTTGACCAGCAGCGTCTTCGGGTCAAGCCACTGTAGCGCGCCGTCGAACATGGGGTTCAGGCGTACACCGGGGATGCGCCGCACGGCGCCACTTGCGGATTCGCCAATCCACAGCTCGACGGCGTTGCTGGCGATGTTGGCAAAGGCAAACTGCCGGCCGTCGGCAGACCAGAGCGGACGTTGCGGGCAAGCGCCCGCCGGCAGCGTGACCGGCACGCGTGCGCCGCCTGGAATACGGACCAGTTCGAACTGCCGCACGCAAGGTGTGATGCCATAGCCGCCCGGGGTGTCGTGCTTGCTGTGGTTGGCAGGCTCAACGCGCACACCGGCCAGGCGCAGAAACGGCGCGGCGACACGGGCGATGCTGGGGTAGTCGACCATCGAGATCAGCAGCATGTTGTCCCTGGTCGGACTCACGCTCGGGACCGGTGGCGAAGGGGCCAGCATCACGTCGAGCACTTCCTTGGGCGGCAGGTTGTAGCCTGCATCCGCGGGCGTGGCGGGCGCCGCATGGACCGTCGTTATGACTGCAGCAGCGCTCACGCAGGCGAGGAGGAGCGCGCGAAGAATCGAATTTGACATGCGGTTGACCCGTGAAAGAAACCAGAGCGCGAGAATACTCGAAGAAATGACGCGCTTGAAGCCGGCTGTGAGCCGAGTGCCGCGACGGCCGCAGCTCGCAAAAAAAAACGGCATTCCCGCTGCCGCGGAATGCCAGTTTGCCCGAGCAGGGCGGCGCATGCCGCGCCGGACTCGGCCTAGCCGCTGTTGAGCGCGCGCGACATGCGGCTGTGCGAGGGCAGCATGGCTGCCAGGTACTCCATCTGATCGGCCAGGATGTTGCGGCCCGACAGGATGAAATGCTCGTAGCGGCATGGCGAATAAGGCAGGTAGAGCAGCGGCATGTGCGCTTCCTCCGGCATGCGTGCCCCCTTCTTGTGGTTGCACGAGCGGCAGGCGGCGACCACATTGGTCCAGATGTCCTGCCCTCCGCGCGAGCGCGGGCGCACGTGATCGCGCGTCAGGCGGTCACGGCTGAAATGTTCGCCGCAGTAGGCGCATATATGCGCGTCGCGCTTGAACAGCACGTCGTTGCGGTCGCCCAGAGGCGGGTAGGCGAGCGCCTTGGCGGCCATGATGTCCGAGCGGGCGATGGCGATGATCGGCGCGCTTCTGACGATCGACTGTTCGCCAGCGCGGTTGTAGCCGCCGTGGAACGTCACCACCGGATCGCCAATCGACCAGGCGACCTTGCCGGTCGCGTTATAGGAAACGGCATCTTCCGGCGTCAGCCATCGAAACGGCTGCCCTGCGATATCCAGACCCAAGATCAGTGGCATGTCCGTTAATGTATAGCAAAACGGTGCGCTGCAACGCGAGGTGCATGCCGACGATGGCGGGGCGTGGCGTACGCGCCACCGCCTGGCGCGTCAAACCGCCGCCAGGCTGTTTGCCGTTACACGGCGGAAAGGCCCTCGGCAGCGAGTGCCGCATTGACGCCCGGACGCTGCTGCATGCGCTTGAGAAAGGCGGCCAGCGCCGGGTATGGCGACAGATCAAGCGACATCTGGGTGGCCCAGCGCAGCATCACGTACAGGTAACCGTCTGCCACCGAGAAGGTACTGCCCATCAGGTACTCGTGGCCGCTCAGCTTCTGGTCGATGAACTTGAAGCGCTTGTCGATCTTCTTCTTGGCAGTGGCCTTGGCTTCGTCCGGCGAACTCTTGTCGAACAGCGGACCAAAACTCTTGTGGATTTCTGAATTGATGAAGGTGAGCCACTCGCCCAGGCGATAGCGCTCGAGCGTACCGGCGGCTGGTGCAATATTCTTGGCGGGCGCCTGATCGGCGATGTATTGCACCACCATCGGTCCTTCGGTCAGCACCTGACCGTCGTCGAGCTGCAGCGCCGGTACGTAACCCTTGGGATTGACGCTGGCGTAGCTGTCGCCGCCTGCGGTGACGCCGGCCTTGAGGTCGACCTTGACCAGCTCGGCCTTGAGCCCTGCCTCTTCGAGTGCGATATGCGGTGACAGTGAACACGCACCGGGTGAATAGTAAAGTTTCATGTCGTGTCTCTTCGCTCCGTGTTTTTCAAGTTTCGTGGCAGGCCGGTTGCAGCCTTTTTGCCATGGCAGGAATTCCGGCCCGGCGCGTCAGGCGGCCACGCCTGCCTCGATCGGTGCTGGCGCCTCAATCTGCACCGGCTCGGGGATTCTATAGCCGTAGCGCGCCGCAGTCAGTTCAGCCAGGATGGCGACAGCAATTTCCGGCGGGGTCCTGGCACCGTTCTTGATGCCGACCGGGCCATGCAGGCGATCGATCTGCTCAGGCGTCACGTCGAACTCGAGCAGTCGCTCGCGGCGCTTTTTCTGATTGGCGCGCGAGCCGATGGCCCCGACATAAAAGCTGTCCGATTTGAGCGCCTCCATCAAGGCCAGATCGTCGAGCTTGGGGTCGTGTGTCAGCGCGATGACAGCTGTGTGATGGTCGCATTTCAGTCCGATCACGATGTCGTCTGGCATTTCGCGCGACAGGCGCGTTCCTGCAACCGACCAGCCATCGGCATACTCTTCGCGCGGGTCGCAAATAATGACTTCGTAATCAAGCGCCAGGGCCATGGTTGCGAGGTAGTGGGTCATCTGTCCGGCACCGATGACGAGCAGCCGCCAGCGCGGACCGTGCACTGTGCGCAGTTGGTCGTCATCGAGGGTCAGCTGATCGGCCTCGCCTGCCGGTATCAATTGCACCGCACCTGAATGCATGTCGAGCACGCGTTCCAGGCGGCGACCCTGGCTCAGGGCGTCGACCAGTTCGGCCAGGCGCGAGTGCGCAGCCACGGGCTCGAGCACGAGTTCTAGGGTGCCTCCGCAAGGCAAGCCGAAGCGATTGGCTTCTTCGGCGGAGATACCGTACTTGACGCGCTCGGGATGCGTCAGATGCATGGTGCCCTGGCGCACCTTGTCGATCAGATCGTCCTCGATGCAGCCCCCCGACACCGAACCCGCGATGCGCCCGTCTGCGCGGATCGCGACCAGGGATCCGATCGGTCTTGGTGCCGATCCCCAGGTCCTGACGATGGTGCCCAGCACCAGCTGATGACCGCTGGTGTGCCAGTTCAGTCCTTCGCGCAGGACACTCAAATCAACATTATCCATATCGCTTGTCAAAACCTTTCCAGGCGCGTCTGCGCGCCACTTGCACGCCATATCCTAGTCTCATTTTTCAGAGTAAGCTGGCCGCTCCGCAGCATAGCGGCATCTTGATCCTGGGCGCGCCCAACAGCGCCTGCAGGGCCGACGATGAGGTTCCAGTGCGACGCATCGGCGTCAGCGGTGCGATGCCACAACGAGGAGACAGACAGTATGACGAACAAGCTTTCGCTCGAAGTCAATGGCGTGAGGGTCGAGCAGCAGGTCGAACCGGATCAGCTGCTGGTGGATTTCATCAGGCAGAACCTGGCGCTCACCGGGACTCATGTGGGTTGCGATACCGGCCAGTGCGGCGCGTGCACCATCCATCTCGACGGTCGCGCCATCAAGGCGTGCAACATGCTGGCGATTCAGGCCGAGGGGCGCTCGATCACCACCATCGAGGGCATCAGTCAGAAGGACGGCAGCATGCATCCGATGCAGCAGGCATTCAAGCAGTGTCATGGCCTGCAATGCGGCTTTTGCACCCCCGGAATGGTCATGAGTTCCATCGATCTGGTCGAAAACCACAAGGTCGAAAGCGAGGCCCACATCCGGGACAGCCTGGACGGCAACATGTGCCGCTGCACCGGCTATCACAACATCGTCAAGGCTGTGGCCGCTGGTGCCAAAGCCATGCAAGGCTAGGGGGCGAACATGAACGCACGAGATCCTCTGATCGGCCAGCGCGTTGAGCGTCGCGAGGACGCACGGTTTCTGACCGGTCGCGGGCAGTACACCGACGATATTGTTCTGCCGCGCCAGAGCTACGGCTACTTTCTGCGCTCACCCTATGCGCATGCGCGCATCAAGGGCATCGATACCAGCGCCGCCTCGAAGGCACCGGGCGTGATCCAGATTTTTACCGGCGCGGATTTTCGTGAGGTCGGAGGCTTGCCATGCGGCTGGCTGATCAACAACGTTGACGGCTCGCCGATGAAAGAACCCAAGCATCCGGTGCTTTGCGACGACAAGGCACTCTACGTCGGCGACAGCGTTGCGCTGGTGGTGGCAGAGACCTTGCTCGAAGCCAAGGCCGCTGCGGCCCTGATCGAGGTCGACTACCAGGAGTTGAGCGCCGTGGTCGATACGGCAAAGGCCGAGAATTTCGGCACGGCGGTTCATGACGCAGCCCCCGACAATGTCTGCTACTCGTGGGACTGTGGCGACAAGCAAGGTGTCGATGCAGCATTCAAGACGGCAGCCCATGTCACGACACTCGAATTCAGGAACAACCGCCTGATTCCCAATGCCATGGAAACGCGTGCTGCGAACGCCAGCTACAACGCTGGCGACGAGAGTTACACGCTGTACACGACCAGCCAGAATCCGCATGTCGCGCGTCTTCTGATGTGTGCCTTCGTGCTCGGCATTCCGGAGCACAAGATGCGCGTGGTCGCGCCCGATGTCGGCGGCGGTTTCGGCTCCAAGATCTTTCTTTATGCAGAAGAGACCGCCCTGACCTATGCGACCCGTCGCGTCGGCCGCCCGATCAAGTGGACCGCCGATCGCAGCGAGGCATTCCTGAGCGACGCGCACGGTAGGGACCACGTCACCAAGGCCGAACTGGCGCTCGATGGCGACGGCAAATTTCTTGCTATGCGCGTCAATACCACGGCCAACATGGGCGCCTACCTGTCGACCTTTGCATCGAGTGTGCCGACCATTCTGTACGCCACGCTCCTGGCCGGTCAGTACGCAACCCCGAAGATCTTCTGTCACGTCACCTCGGTGTTTACCAACACGGCACCGGTCGATGCCTACCGTGGCGCCGGGCGTCCGGAAGCCACCTATGTGGTGGAGCGTCTGGTCGAGACTGCGGCCCATGAAATGAAGATCGACCCGGCCGAACTGCGTCGTCGCAATTTCATCAAGACCTTTCCCTACGCCACCCCGGTCGGCCTGACTTACGATACCGGCAATTACGAAGCCACCATGGCGCGTGCCATCGAGCTGGCCGACGTGGCAGGTTTTGCTGCCCGCAAGACGGCCTCGGAAGCACGCGGCATGAAGCGCGGGCTCGGCTACTCCGCATACATCGAAGCCTGCGGCCTTGCGCTGTCGAATATTGCGGGCGCGCTGGGCGCGCGTGCCGGGCTGTTCGAGGCGGGTGAAGTGCGCGTCCACCCGACGGGCAAGGTCACGGTTTTCACCGGTTCGCACAGCCATGGACAAGGTCACGAGACGACTTTTTCCCAGGTGGTCGCCGACCGCCTTGGCATCCCGCTCGAGGATGTCGACATTCAGCACGGCGATACCGGAAAGGTGCTGTTCGGCATGGGGACCTACGGTTCGCGTTCCCTGTCGGTGGGTGGCACTGCCATCGTCAAGGCGCTCGACAAGGTGATTGCCAAGGGCAAGAAGATCGCCGCGCATCTGATGGAAGCGGCCGATACCGATGTCGAATTCGTCGATGGCATCTTCAAGGTGGCCGGCACCGACAAGAGCGTGCCGTTCGCCGCGGTCTCGTTGACGGCCTACGTGCCACACAACTTTCCGCTCGACAAGATGGAACCGGGTCTGAATGAAAATGCCTTTTACGATCCGACCAATTTCACCTATCCGGCGGGCACCTACATCTGCGAAGTCGAGGTCGATCCGATGACTGGGGTGGTCAAGGTCGAGCGCTTTACTGCGTGCGATGATTTTGGCAATGTGATCAACCCGATGATCGTGGAAGGGCAGGTGCACGGCGGCCTGGCGCAAGGCATCGGGCAGGCGCTGCTCGAGCAGGGCGTGTACGACAATGCCTCGGGACAGCTGCTGACTGGTTCCTTCATGGACTACGCCATGCCGCGTGCCGACGACTTCCCGAACTTCAATGTCGAGACGGTGTCGGGCACGCCATGCACGCATAATCCGCTTGGCGTGAAGGGCTGCGGCGAGGCCGGCGCGATCGGCTCGCCACCGGCTCTGATCAATGCAGTGTGCAACGCATTGAACGTCAAGGATGTACCAATGCCCGCCACACCGTTTACCGTGTGGCAGGTGATCAACGGCAAGCAAGCGGCGATTCAATAAGGAGCCCGTCATGGAAACTTTTGTCTATCATCACCCCGGCTCCGTCGCGGACGCGCTCTCCACAGCAGCAGGAGAAGCGCGCTTTCTGGCAGGCGGTCAATCGCTGTTGCCGTCCATGAAGCTCGGGCTCGCCGCACCGGACGCCCTGATCGACCTCAATGGACTCGAGGAACTGCGTTCCATCAAGCTCGAGGGCGATGAGCTGGTTCTGGGAGCGATGGCTACCCACGCCAGCGTGGCTGCCTCGGATGTCGTCAAGAAGGCGATCCCGGGTCTGGCCGATCTGGCCGGGCGCATTGGCGATCGCCAGGTCAGAAATCGCGGCACCATCGGTGGCAGCCTGGCCAACAACGATCCGGCGGCGTGCTATCCGGCAGCCCTGCTCGGACTCGGTGGCACGGTGGTGACCGACAGGCGCAGCATCGATGGTGACGCTTTCTTTCTGGGATTCTATGAAACGGCGCTCAAGCCGGGCGAGATGATCACGTCGGTGCGCTTCAAGGTTCCAGAACGCTCGGCCTACGAGAAATTCCGTCAGCCTGCCTCGCGCTTTTCGATCGTCGGCGTGTTCGTTTCGAAGTCCAAGGCAGGCGTGCGGGTGGCCGTCACGGGCGCAGGCCCGGTGGCTTTTCGTGTCAAGGACATCGAGGATGCGCTGGCGCGCGACTGGTCAGAGCAGGCAGCAGCGGCAATCAAGGTGTCCGATGAGGGGCTCAACAGTGATCTGCACGGCTCCGCGCAATATCGCGCGGCGCTGATCCCGGTGCTGGCCGGGCGCGCCGTCGCGAAAAGCTGAGCGGCGCTACACTGTCGTTCACGCGCGGCTGGATCGACGATCCGGCCGCGTCTGTCTTGCAATCTCCTTCTCGCTGCCCAAGGACCCGTGCTTCCGGATTCCATCGATGCGACCCTAGCCGGACTCGCACAACACCACTACATTGCTGACCGCGCGCTTGGCACCGCGCTGTTCCTGGCGCTGCGCCTTGAGCGACCCTTGCTGCTGGAAGGCGAACCTGGCACCGGCAAGACCGAGATCGCGCACACCGTGGCGCGCTTGCTCAAGCGCCCCCTGATCCGCTTGCAGTGCTATGAGGGGCTCGATCTGGCCGCGGCGGCCTACGAGTGGAACTATGCGCGCCAGATGATCGAGATCCGGCTGGCTGAACGCGATCAGGACGTGACGCGCGATCAGCTCGCAGCCGACCTGTTCTCGGAGCGTTTCCTGATTCGCAGGGCTCTGCTGCAGGCGATCGATCCGCAGCAGGGTGTCGCGCCGGTGCTTCTGATCGATGAACTCGATCGCGCTGACGAGCCGTTCGAGGCATTCCTGCTCGAGGTTCTGTCGGATTTCCAGATGACCATTCCCGAGTACGGCACGGTCAAGGCCCAGCACCCGCCGATCGTTTTCATCACCTCCAATCGAACGCGCGAGATCCACGATGCAGTCAAGCGCCGCTGTCTCTACCAGTGGGTCAGCTACCCGGATGCGGTGCGTGAGCTCGCCATTCTCAGAGCGCGCCTGCCCGACATCGACGCGGTTCTCGCGCTCGAAGTCGTCACCTTCGTGCAGCGCCTGCGCGCCATGGATCTGTTCAAGTTGCCCGGCATTGCCGAAACCATCGAATGGACCCGCGCCCTGGTGGAACTCAACGCCATCGTGCTCGATCCCGCAACCATCACCAATACGCTTGGAGTGCTGCTCAAGTACCAAGATGACATTGCCAAGGTGCAGGGCTCCGAGGCGGCGCGCCTGCTGAGCGAGGTCCGTGAGGCGGTTCGCGTGTAATGTCTGAGCGCGGCGCCGCAGCCTCTAGCGACCACCTGGCAGAAAATGTGATGCACTTTGCGCGCGTGCTGCGCAGCGCCGGCGTGCCGGTCACGAGCGATCGGATCGGACTTGCCTTGCGTGCCTTGCGTTTTGGCGGTCTCGAGCGGCGCGATGATTTCAAGGCGACACTGGCCGCTTGCATGGTCAATCGCCCGGAACACATCACCATGTTCGACCAGGCCTTCTACGTCTTCTGGCGCGATCCGGATCTGATGGGACGCATCATGGCCATGCTGCTGCCCAAGGCCGAAGCGCGTGCCAGCGTGCCGCCGCCGCCCGAGAACCGACGTCTGGCGGCAGCCCTGTTCGGTGCGGATCAAAAGACCCGTGCCGAGGAGGCGCCCGAGCAGATCGAGATCGATGCGACCCTGACCTTCTCTAAAGAGGAGATCCTGCGCAAGGCCGACTTTGAAACCATGAGTGATGAAGAATGGCTGGCCGCCAAACGCATCATGGCGCGCCTTGTGATCAGTCTCGAGCGCCACGTCACGAGGCGCTTGCGGCGCGCCCGGCGCGGGCGCAGGATCGACTGGCGCGCCACCATGAAGGCAGTCGCCTCAAGCGGGGACGCACCACAGCTGCGCTACCGCACGCCGGTCAGCGTGGCGGCGCCCTTGGTGGTGCTGGCCGACATCTCGGGCTCGATGAGCAAGTATTCACGCATGCTGCTGCACTTCACGCATGCGCTGGCGCTTTCCGGACTCAAAGTCGAGAGTTTCGTGTTCGGCACGCGCCTGACGTCGATCACGCGCCCGCTCAGGCAGCGCGACGCCGACGTGGCCGTGGCAGCGGTGGTGCACCAGGTCGAGGACTGGTCGGGGGGCACGCGCATCACCGCCTGCCTGCACGACTTCAACCGTGACTGGTCAAGACGCGTGCTGGCACATCACGCGACTGTGCTGCTGATCTCCGACGGGCTCGAGCATGGCGATGTGGCCCAACTCGAAATCGAGACCGAGCGGCTTGCGAAGTCGTGCAAGCGACTCATCTGGCTCAATCCGTTGCTGCGTTACCAGGGCTTCGAAGCGCGCGCTGCAGGTATCAAGGCGATGCTGCCGCACGTCGACCTGTTCATGCCGGCGCATAATCTCGACAGTCTGGATGCATTGGCCGGGGTGCTTGGCGGCGCCCTGACAGGCGCGCACCCAACGCAACACAACAACAGGAGTTGATCGATGGAAATGGCAAGCGAGCAGTTGCTTTCGGTATCTCAGGACAAGGCCTGGGCAGCGCTGAACGACCCGGAAATCCTGAAGACCGCCATTCCCGGCTGCGAATCGATCACCATGACCGGCGAGAATGAATATGAGGTGGCACTGACTGCGGCAGTCGGCCCGGTCAAAGCCAAATTCAAGGGCAAGATGCGTCTCGCCGATATCGAGGCACCCAACTCCTACAAGATCCAGTTTGAGGGCCAGGGCGGCGTCGCCGGTCACGGCAAAGGCTCGGCCGCGGTGACGCTCGCTCCGGTCAATGCCAACGAGACGATGCTGAGTTATTCAGCGCAGGCGCAAGTGGGTGGCAAGATCGCCCAGATCGGTTCGCGTCTCGTCGATATGGCTGCCAAGAAGATGGCCAACGAATTCTTCACAGCCTTCAACGCCGAGTTGGCACGACGCTACCCAGCCAGCGCCTGACGGCGCAGATCACGCTTTAGCGCGAGCGCTTCTTGGGCGCGAGCATGGTCTTGCGGCAGTCCGGACTGCCACAGCGGCATTCAAATTCCTTCTTGAGCTTCTTGGTGTAGCGTGCGTCGATCTCGAGGCCGTAATCGTAGGTCAGCTCTTCGCCGGCCAGGATATCGCGCATCGCCTGGATGAAGACGCGTGGTTCGCCCCGTTCGGTAATCAGTTCGGCCTCGCAGTTGGGCGCGCAGCCGTGATTGATCCAGCGCGCGTCATTGCCACGCGCGTTGCCGTCGATCACCGTCTTGTCGTCGACCGTGAAATAGAAGGTGTGGTTGGGCTGTTCCGGATCGTGCGGATGGCGCCGCAAGGCCTCCGGCCAGCCGATCCGTTCGCCACGGTACTCGATGACCCGTTGACCTTGCTTGATCTTCCTCCTGGCGTACACGCCACGACCGTGAATTGCAGAATTGCGAACGGCGATCAGAGCCGGAGCTTTCTTGTCCATGCTGTCCTTCGTGATGCGATTGGCCACGACGCAATTGCGCCAAGGCGCGAGTGTAGCGAAGATCGGCGTGTTGTCGTGCACTGACCTGCGCAGTGTTGGAAGCGCGAGACGCGACGAGCGTCAAGCGATAAGCAATCAACAGGCCATCTTGGCCAGCGCGCAACTCAGCTGGCGCCTTGCTGCGCGACCAGCCGTGGCAGCACCTCGAGCAGCAGCTCGAGCTCTTCCTTGGTGTTGTAGGCCTGCACCGAGACGCGGGCGAATTGACGGCCATTTTGCTGGGTGACCGGCATCTCGATGCGGTGCCTGTCGAACAGGCACTGGCGCAGTGCCTCGCCATCGCACTCGGGTAGTGCGACGGCGACCATCTGTGCATCGAATCGATGCAGGCTGACGCGTGGTTGAGCGAGGCGCTCGCGAAGATCGTCTGCGAACTGCTGTGCCAGCTCTCGGCAGATTGCGCGTTTTCGCCACCAGTCGTTGGCCTCGAAGAACTGCAAAGCTGCCGGCACGGAAAGCGCGGCAGACGGGTCACGCGTGCCAAGCCACTGCAACTGGCGCTCGAAGGCGCTGCTGCCGGTGAAGGCGGCGATTGCCATCGGTGCGCCGTCAGGCGCGCCAGGCGCTGCCCCGACCTGGCCCCAGCTGGTGATCGGTGAATCGATCATGGCTTGGCGGTCGGGTCTGGCATAGACGAAAGCGGCACCTTTGGGTGCGCACATCCACTTGTGGCAGTTGCCGGTATAAAAATCGACCTGGAGCAGGTCGAGCTTCAAATCGACCAGCGCCGGACCATGCGCGCCGTCGATCACGACCATGATGCCGTGCTGATGGGCCAGCTCGATCAGCTGTTCGATTGGAAACAGCAACGCGGTGGGCGAGGTGATGTGGCTCACGAACAGCACGCGGGTCGCTCGGGTGATCGCCTTCTTGAAAGACGCGAGCATCTGGCCAGGGTCAAACGGCAGGGCAACCTCGAAGGTGCGATAGCTCGCCCCGGTCTGCCTGCAGCGCGTGCGCCACGCCTGTTCGCAGGCGCCGTACTCATGATCCGATGCCAGCACTTCGTCGCCCGGCTCGAGCGCGATCGAATGGGCCAGGATGTTGACGCCCACGGTGGCGTTTTCGACGAACACTAAATCGCTTGCGCTGGTGCCGACAAATTGTGCCAGTGCCTCGCGCGCAACTCCCAGCAGGGCTGCCGAGCGTCGACCCAGAAACTCGACCGGGTTGCGCTCCATGTCGCGCTGGAACTGCTGCTGCGCGCCCATCACCACGCGCGGACATGCGCCAAACGAGCCGTGGTTGAAGAAGATCAGGTCAGCATCGAGCAGGAAGTGTTGGCGCATCGCGGGCATCAAAAGAGGTTGGCAAATGATACCGGCAGATGCGCCGCGGGCTCATAGGACCGTGTCCGAATCCGGCTAGCGCAGGGGCCGCAAAAGGCGTGTAATGGGAGCCATGGAAAGCCTGCAACCCGAATTCGAAAGCTGCTATCGCGCGCTCGCCGCGCGCGATGCACGCTTTGACGGCATGTTCTATACCGCCGTCAAGACCACCGGCATCTACTGCCGCCCGGTGTGTCCGGCGCGTACCCCGGCGCGCTCGAGCTGCAGCTTCTATTCGACTGCAGCGGCTGCCGAGAGTGCCGGCTTTCGACCGTGCTTGCGTTGCCGGCCGGAACTGGCGCCTGGCCGGCCGGACTTTGCTGCAACGCTGGCCCAGTCGATCTATCACCGCATCGCAGCCGGAGCGCTCGATGCCCAGTCGCTGGAACGGCTGGCCGAGCAGGTGGGGGTCTCGACGCGCCATCTGCGTCGCCTGGTTGTCACGCATTTTGGTGTCACGCCTGTTGAGATTGCACTCACGCAGCGTCTGCTGTTTGCCAAGAAGCTGCTGCACGAGACCCACCTGTGCATGACCGAAGTGGCGCTTGCCTCGGGCTTTGGCAGTGTCAGGCGTTTCAACGATGCCTTCTTGCAGCACTACCGGCTGGCACCTTCTGCACTGCGCCGCATCAGCGCACCGCAGGGCGCACTCGAAGAGACCGTGCGCTTGCGCCTGGACTTCCGGCCGCCCTTCGATGCGCCGCGCTGGTTCAGCTATCTGGGCGAGCGCGCGGTCGCCGGTGTCGAAGTGGGCGATGCCAGGCGTTACCTGCGCAGCATTCGCGTCGAGCATGGCGACAAGACAATCGACGCCTGGTTCGAACTGCGCGCCGACACGCGGCGCGATGCGCTTGAAGTGACCTTGCCTGCGACACTGACGCCGGTGCTCCTCAAGACCGTGCAGCGCATCCGCCAGATGTTTGACCTGGACGCTGATCCAAAACGTATTGCCGAGCATCTGGGCGCCTCGCCCCTGCTGACACATCTGCTGCACGACCAGCGCTCGCTGCGCGTGCTGGGTGCCTGGCAACCATTCGAGCTGGCTTTTCGCACCGTGTTGGGCCAGCAGGTCAGCGTGCGTGGCGCATCGACGCTGGCAGCACGTATCGCCTCGCAGTGCTGTCAGCCGGCAGGCTTCACCCATCCGGAGTTGCGCCTGCTGCCACTTCGGGACCGTGATCTGGCAGCGCTGTCACAAGCGCAGCTGTGTGGCCTTGGCCTGACTCGGCAGCGCGCCCAGACGCTCTTGAACCTGGCCCGATTCTCGGCCGAGGGCGGTCTTGATTTCGAACAGGGCGCCGGGCTCGACGACATCGTGCAACGGCTTTGTTCGGTGTCTGGCATCGGCGCATGGACCGCGCAGTACGTGGCCATGCGCGGCTTCGCCCAGTCCGATGCGTTCCCGGCAGGAGATCTCGGGCTGCGTCAGGCCGTGGCGCGCCTTTCTGGCCAGGCAGAAATGCTGAGCATCAGGCAACTGGAACAGTTGTCCCATCAATGGCGGCCATGGCGTGGCTATGCCGCAAGCGCCCTGTGGGCGTCACTCAAACTGGAGCGGCAATGACCACCTGGACCACCACCTACCAAAGCCCGATCGGAAAGCTGACGCTGGCCGCGACCGCAGCGGGCCTGAGTGGCTTGCATTTCGAGACTTCGAGCCATCCACCGGTACGAGAAGGCTGGCGCGAGGAGCGCGCGCGCTTCTCGTCTGTCATGCAACAGCTCGATGAATACTTTGCCAACAAGCGCCACCACTTCGATCTTGATCTCGATCTGAGCGGCACTGATTTTCAGTGCCGTGTGTGGCATGCGTTACGCGCCATTCCTTACGGAACCACGATCAGCTACGGCGAACTGGCGCGTCGCATCGGCGCTGGCAAGGCGTCACGCGCGGTTGGCCTGGCCAACGGCAGGAACCCGGTTGCGGTGATCGTGCCTTGTCATCGCGTCATCGGCGCCAACGGTCAGCTGACCGGTTTTGGCGGCGGTCTGCCACGCAAGAAATTCCTGCTGGAACTCGAGGCACACGACTTCGCACTGGTTGCGTGACGCTCGCCTGGGGCTCACGCGTTCATGGCGAATCGAACACCAGGACCGGATTGCCGGCCAGCGCCGACACGATGGCTGGCATCTGACGATCGGCCAGTTCCCGCTGCGACGGATTGAGCGTGCGGTAAAGAGCCGCGCCAGTCGCCTCGACATCCTCGAGCGCAGTCAGGCGATCGCGTAACTCGTCGAGCAGCATGGCATCGAGTTCCAGGGCGCCACGCTGCTGATCCTGACGGTGATCCCGATTGCGCCAGCGCTTGCTGTCCTCAACCGCGCGGCTGGCCGCGACATCGTATTTGGTCCAAAGCGGAATCTGTTCGGCGCTTGGATTGATCTTCGAGCGCAGTGTCTGCAGGCGGTCGCGCGCGTCCTCGGTGGGGTCGATGCGGCCGATGGCGCCAGCAGGCGGGCAAGATGAATTTTTCGCGTCTTCACCGCCGTGGCCGCGGCCGCCACCGATGTTGATGCCGCCGCCGCCCATGCCTCCTCCCATGCCAGGCATCTGGGCAGAAGCGCCACCCGCCAGGAGCAAGAGGGCCGAGAGCGAAAGCGTGCGCCAAGGCAGTGTGCGCCAAGTCGAGTTCGAATTGTGGTGTGTCATTGCGTGCCCCGGACAAAGTTGTGCAATCGTGTCACGCCACGGATCACTTGTGCTCAACGACCAACAAAGAGTGACAGACATGCGCTGTTAAAGCAGAGCGACTGCAGTCGGGAAAACGATTCGCCTGCCTAACTGCGCTTTCGCTTGATGCACGCGAATGCAATCGGCCATGCTGTGTCTTGGGTGGCACCCAAGACACCGAACCGGTGTGATTTGTACAACACCTGCGCGCGTCTCTGGCGTCGTTGCAGCGCTCGGGAAACGCTGCGCGCAAGCGCCATCAAGCTTGCTGCACATTTGCATCGGGACACACGCCTCCTGGATCCCCTGTCCTGAAAAATGCAAATCCGAAGGATGCTTTGCGCGTCGCAGTTGTGTTGCGCCGCAGACCCTGTGAAAACTCTGTCACGGTCGATTTGCCCGACATGCCAGCAGCATGTTGTGGCGCATGAAATTGTCATTTCGCGAGCGCGCTTTGCTGCGTTCAAAGCCATTCTTTTTTTTGTTCGCCGCAAATGATTATTGCTATGGTTTCTCACATTGCATCGATGCGCAGGGCAAGTATCTGCGCATCAGCCCCTTTATTTCGTCACCTGGAGATCCAAATGCACAAACGCACGTTCACCGCCGGCTCGAGAATCCCGTTTCGGCAAGTCGCGCTGACGCTGGCGGTGCTTGCCACCTGTGGCATCGCTCACGCGCAGCAGGACACCAGCATTGCAGCGCCGGCTGACCAGAATCTGGATCGCGTCACGGTGACCGGCTCAAATCTGCGCCGCTCCGATAGCGAGACACCCAGTCCCGTCCAGGTCATCACGCTCGACGAGATCAAGCAGTCGGGCTACACCGACGTCTCGGATGTGCTGCATAACCTGACGGCCAATGGCGCAGGAACCTTGTCGCAGTCGTTCGGCGGTGCCTTCGCGGCTGGCGCATCGGGTATCGCCCTGCGCGGCCTGACGGTGGGTGCCACCCTGGTGTTGGTCGACGGCCACCGGGTTGCGCCCAACGCCCTGTCAGACGATGGCGAGCGCAGCTTTGTCGATGTCAGCCAGATTCCACTCGAGGCCGTCGATCGCATTGAAGTGCTGAAGGATGGTGCTTCCTCGATCTACGGCTCTGATGCAATCGCCGGCGTGATCAACGTGATCCTGAAAAAGAGTTATGTCGGCAACGAAGTCAGCGCCGAGTTCGGTGTTTCCAAGTACATGGATGGCCGCATGCGCCATGTCACTGGCACCTTCGGTTTCGGTGACCTCGAGGCCGATGGCCACAACGCCTACATTGCACTCGAATATCGCGAGCAGGATCCGATCTACGTCTCGAACCGTCCCTACCTGGCGCAGCAGAATTTTACTTCCCAGGGCGGCAATGACCTGACCCCGACCAACCCGAGCGCCATCAACGGCGGTCTTGCCAACTCGGTGTCGGGCTACTTCACCACGCCCACCAACACCAGCACGCCGACCTCCTTTTTGCCCGGTTGCAACGCCACGCTCTATTACGCGAACCTGTGTGCCAAGCAACCGAACAACATCCTGATTCAAACGCCCACACAGAACATCAACGTGCTCGGTTCGTACACCCAGAACCTGGGCAGCGGCTGGCAGCTGGCTGTCAAGGCGTCGCTGTTCGATGAACACAATTCCTCCAACACCGGCGATTTCACGTCGCCCGGTGCGAGCCCATATGTGTCGGCGATCTTCGGCCCGGGCGTCAGTCCGACGCTGTACGCCCCCGGCGGTACCGGCATCGTCACCACGGTGCCGACCAACTACCCGGGCAACAAGACCGGCGGACCCGCCTACCTGACGGTCAACTTCCCGGTGCTTGCGAGTTCTTCGGAGGACTCGCAGAACTACCGCTTCGCCACCGACCTGACCGGCTCGCTGTACGGCTGGGATGTGACGCTGTCGGCCGGCTATTCGGAAAACCTGATCTACACCACAGAGCGCTCGCTCGACCCGGCAGCGCTTCAGGCCGCGCTCAACAATCCGACCACGCCGTTTCGCGTGGGCAGCGCCTATGGCTTGAACTCCGCAGCGGCGATTGCCGCAGTGTTTCCAACCATTCAGGGCAAGGCAACCGATCAGCTCTCGTATGTGACGGCTGAGGCCTCGCGCGACATCTATCAGCTGCCAGGCGGACCATTGTCGTTTGGGGTAGGTGTCGACTATCGGCACCAGGATCTCGATGCCGAGGCGCCTCCTGCCATCGCCGAAGGTCTTGCTGCGGGCAATAACGCATTTGCAGTCGGCACGCAAAACGTCGGCGCGGTCTATATGGAAATGGCAGCGCCGGTCTTCAAGTGGCTCGAAGTCGATGCTTCAGTGCGTCACGATGACTACGCGGGTTCGTTCTCCAATACCGATCCGAAGGTCGGCTTCAAGATCACGCCGTTCGAACAGCTGGCCTTTCGCGGCACTTACTCAGAAGGCTTTCGGGCACCCAATCCTGCCGAGAACGGCGATGCAGGTGAGAGCTTCCTGCTTGGCCAGTTCGCAGATCCGGTGCTTTGCCCCAACGCGCCGACCCAGAACGCCAATGGCAGCGCCAACTACGACGTGCCTGGCAACTACCCCAAGGAGTGCACCAAGACGCCGATCTTTCTGCAGACGTCCAATCCCAATCTGAAGCCCGAGACGTCGCATTCCTATACGGCCGGACTGATCGTCGAGCCAATCAAGGGCTATAGCGTGTCGCTCGACTATTACAACATCACCATCGAGAACCAGATCGTCGGCGTGACATCGGACCCGACCTATTTCGATAATCTGCTCGCAACCGGCGCTGGCGCCGTGCGCAGTGCCGCAGTGCCCGAAGAGTATGTCGAGCCAGACGGCACCATCACCACCAAGACGCCACCGGTCGGCTCGGTGGCGTATTACCCGGTGGGTTACATCAACGATTCATCGACGCAGACCAGCGGTGTCGATCTGGACGCTCGCGCCAAGATCGATCTGTGGAAGGGCTGGGGCCGCTTGACCTTTGACCTGACCGAGACGCACGTGTTTCATTACGTCCAGAAGTTCGACGACAGCGCAGCGACGGATCTGGCCGGAACGCACGGTCCGTCTGAAGTCTCGGGTGACACCGGCAACCCGCGTGACCGAGCTCAGTTCGTGGTCAACTGGGATCGTGGTCCTCTGACCGTCACGGGCACCACCAACTGGACCAGCGGCTATTCGGTGGTCGATCCTTCTCAGGGTCAGGTGACCTGTGCCGAGGCGCTGGAAGAGGGTTACGAATCATATTTTGCGGGCGGCACCGCGCCCACCAAGTACTGCCGCGTGAAAGCTTTCACCGAGTTCGACCTGTATGCCAACTACAAGGTCACCAAGGCCTTGTCGGTGCACGCGTCGATCCTCAATCTGTTCAACCAGAATGCGCCGCTCGATTACGCGACCTACGGCGGCGGTACCAACGGCTCGTCCATTCCATATCAGCCCTCGTTCGCGCAATACGGTGCTATCGGACGCTACTTTACCGTTGGCGCCCAGTACCGCTTCTAGGCTTGCCTGGGCCACCCGGGAGCGCAGGCATC
>CAZZVZ010000010.1:0-19018 GCA_964657655.1 Gammaproteobacteria bacterium
TCGGCCGGGCGGAAGGATTCGAGGCCGTACTCGGACAGCATCAGCACCTGCGGCGACTGCAGCGCGGTAGCCCAGGCCGTCGAATTCGCCTGAATGAATGGCAACGCCGTTGACCTTGTCTTCGTACCATTCGCGCCACTCGCTGTCAGAGAACTCCTGGCCAGGCACGGCCACCACCTGCTGGATCGGCAGATGGTATTTGCGCGCAAAGGCGAAGTCGCGCTCGTCGTGCGCGGGAACACCCATGACCGCGCCGTCGCCATAACTCATCAGCACGTAGTTGCCGACCCAAAGCGGCACTGGCTCACCGGTCAGGGGATGCGTCACCACAAGACCTGTTTGCATACCGAGCTTTTCGCGCAAGGCGAGTTCGGCCTCGGTGGTGCCGCCACGCTTGCATTCCTCGATGAAAGCCGCGAGCTTGCTGTCGCCAAGCGCTGCATGCGCGGCCAGCGGATGTTCGGCGGCCACAGCGCAGAAGGTCACGCCCATGATGGTGTCGGCGCGCGTGGTGAAGACATAAAGACGTCCGTCACCGATCAGTTTGCCGTTTGCATCGGCAATCGAGTGCGGGAACGCGAAGCGCACGCCCTCACTTTTCCCGATCCAGTTCTCCTGCATGATGCGCACACGCTCGGGCCAGCCGGGCAGATGATCGACCACACTATCGCGCAGCTCTTCGGCGTAGTCGGTGATGCGCAGGTAGTAGCCGGGAATCTCGCGCCGCTCGACCAGCGCATTGGTGCGCCAGCCGCGCCCGTCGATCACCTGTTCGTTGGCGAGCACGGTGTTGTCCACCGGATCCCAGTTGACCACCTGGGTCTTGCGATAGGCGATGCCCTTTTCCAGCATCTTCAGGAACAGCCACTGGTTCCATTTGTAGTACTTGGGGTCGCACGCCGAGATTTCACGTGTCCAGTCGAACGCCAGGCCAAGCGGGCGCATCTGTGCCTTCATGTCGGCGATGTTGAGCGCGGTCCAGCGCGCCGGTGGCACGCCCTTCTCGATGGCCGCGTTCTCGGCAGGAAGCCCAAATGCATCCCAGCCCATCGGCATCAGGACGTTGAAGCCCTTCATGCGCATATAGCGCGTCATCACATCGTTGATGGTGTAGTTGCGCACATGGCCCATGTGCAGCTTGCCAGAGGGGTAGGGCAGCATCGAGCAAGCATAGAACTTGGGCTTGGGCTCGCCTTGTGCGTTCAGGGCACCTTCGGTCACGCGGTAGGCGTCGGTGCTGGTCCAGTGTGCCTGGGCCTCGGCCTCGACTTCGACCGGGTTGTACTTTTCGAACATGGATGACATAGGAGGCAGCGGACGGTCTTCGTCTCTGTTGCGCGGGCGGCTTTTGGCAATCGGCAATTATAGCTGGCTGGGCCAGCGCCACCCAGCGAAAGCGCGCCACGGCGCGGCGTTGCGATGCCACACTGCCTTATAATCGTGGTGCCGACCGACAGCGCCGATGGCATCAGCCGGGCGTCTGCGTTGCCGCCGCAGCTGGCTTTTTTGCCCGTTACACCGCTCTCATTCGTTTTTCCCTTTCGTCCTTTCCCACCCCTTCCCATGCGCGACCTGCTCGAAAATCTGAATCCCGAGCAACTCGCGGCCGTTACTTTGCCAAGCCAGTCAGCACTGATTCTGGCGGGCGCGGGTAGCGGCAAGACGCGCGTCTTGACGACGCGCATCGCATGGCTTATTTCGACCGGTCAAATTTCTCCGGCAGGGGTACTGGCGGTGACCTTTACCAACAAGGCCGCCAAGGAGATGGTCACCAGACTCGCGGCCATGCTGCCGATCAACACGCGCGGCATGTGGATCGGCACCTTCCATGGCACCTGCAACCGCCTGCTGCGCGCCCACTTTCGCGACGCCGGGCTGCCGCAGGCCTTCCAGATCCTCGACTCTGCCGATCAGCTGGCTGCCATCAAGCGCCTGATGCGTGCGCAAAACATCGATGACGAGCGCTATCCGGCGCGACAGGTGGCTTATTTCATCAACAATGCCAAGGACCAGGGACTGCGCGCCGGTTCAGTCGAGGTCAATGACGATTTCAACCGCCAGTTCGTCGAGCTGTATGCGCTCTACGACGAACAGTGCCAGCGCGAAGGGGTGGTCGATTTTGCCGAATTGCTGTTGCGCAGCTACGAACTGCTGCTGCGCAATCAGCCGCTGCGCGAACACTATCAGCGGCGCTTTCGCCACCTGCTGGTCGACGAGTTTCAAGACACCAACAACTTGCAGTACGCGTGGCTCAAGCTTCTGGCGGGCATCGGCACCGAGCATCCTTCGAGCGTGTTTGCCGTGGGCGATGATGATCAGAGCATCTACGCCTTTCGCGGTGCCAATGTCGGCAACATGGCACAGTTCGAACGCGAGTTCCGGGTCGAGAACCTGATCAAGCTGGAGCAGAACTATCGCTCGCACGGCCACATTCTCGATACTGCCAACGCACTGATCCGCCACAACCGCACCAGGCTCGGCAAGAATCTGTGGACTGCAGCCGGTGCCGGAGAGCCGGTCAGGGTCTACGAAGCCGCCACCGACATCCAGGAATCGCAGTGGCTGCTCGAAGAGGTGCGCTCGCTGGTCAGAGACGGCATGTCGCGCTCGGACATTGCCATCCTGTACCGCTCCAACGCACAGTCGCGTGTCATCGAGCACGGTCTTTTCAACGCCGGCATCCCCTATCGGGTTTACGGCGGATTACGCTTCTTCGAGCGCCAGGAGGTCAAGCACGCGCTCGCCTATCTGCGCCTGATTGCCAATCCCAATGAGGACACGGCCTTCTTGCGCGTGGTGAACTTCCCGACCCGCGGCATCGGCGCTCGCTCGCTCGAGCAATTGCAAGACGCCGCGCGCGCGTCCAACACGTCGCTCTGGGCTGGTGCATCGAGTCTGGCTGGCAAGGCAGGCGCATCTGTGGGCAATTTCGTAAGACTGATCGAGTCAATGCGCGCCGAGACCGAGCATCTGCCCCTTTCTGAGATGATCGAGGTGGTCAACGAGAAGAGCGGCCTGCTTGCCTTCTACAAGACGGAGAAGGAAGGTCAGGACCGTATCGAAAACCTGAACGAACTGGTCAATGCGGCAACCAGCTTTATCGGCGAAGAGGGTTATCCGCAGGACATCGCAGCCGATGGTGACGATGCGCTCGAGGCGGCGGTTGCTGTGGCCGCAGCGGTGACCGAAGTCATTGCCGTCGAACAACTTTCACCGCTGGATGCCTTCTTGTCGCACGCCTCGCTCGAAGCCGGCGACAACCAGGCAAGCGCCGGCCAGGATGCATTGCAGTTGATGACGGTGCACTCGTCCAAGGGACTTGAATTCGATGCGGTGTTCATCACCGGTCTGGAGGAGGGGCTCTTTCCTCATGACAACAGCAGCGAGGAAGACGACGGTCTGGAGGAAGAACGCCGTCTGATGTACGTCGCCATCACGCGCGCACGAGAGCGCCTCTACCTGAGCTTCGCCCAGTCACGCATGCTGCATGGTCAGACGCGCTATCACATGCGTTCACGTTTCTTTACGGAACTTCCCGAGCAGGGTCTGAAGTGGCTCACCCCGCGCCAGGGCGCGTCCTACGGCATGCGCAGCAGTTCGAGCCCTTACGACGAAGCCGCGCGCGTCGAGCCGATTCCTGGATGGGCCCACGCCCAGCGTGCCACGTCGAGCGGCTTTCGCATTGGCCAGAGTGTGGTGCATGCCAAATTCGGCGAAGGCGTGATCGTCAACCTCGAAGGCGCCGGCAGCGATGCGCGCGCACATATCAACTTCGGGCGCAATGGTCTCAAATGGTTGGCACTTGGAATTGCCAAGCTCGAGGCAGCCTAGGCAGAGCGTCGCGACAGACGACGTGCGCGCCCTGGCCAGTGCAGACACGCACCTGACCGATGTTCATGGTGGGACGAGGTGGTCGACCAGGCCCTGATGATGGATGACATTACGGCGCGGGGCGATCGTTCTCGGTCACGAACACGGTCGAATAGGTAACGTAGACCGAACAGTAACCGGCCCCTGCCATCAGCAGCATGATGATGGCCAGCAGGGCGTAGGTCAGCTCATTCTTGCCGAGCAGGACCGCGATCATGCTCACGGCCATGAAGCAAACGCTGATCGCAATCATCCAGCCGATGCCAAACATGAAAAATGCGCCCTTGTTGCGCCAGCATGCCGCGACACTATAGAACATCGATTTGCCGACCCGCATGCCATGCCAGGCCGCAAGCATGGGCGCATACCAGAGTGTCACGAGCACCATCATCATGGCAACCAGAACCGAGAGCTGGATCACGTCCTCGCTGGGGCTCAGTTCGCGCTGGGCCTGGCCGGCAGCGAGCACAGTCAGGTCTGTGATGGGTTGCACCGGCAACAGGCTGAGCAAGACATTCAGCGTTGTGACCTGAAACAGGCCGAGCACCAGCAATGCCAGGAAGGACGCGCGTGGCAGCTGAAAGCCGCGCAGAATATAAAGCGGCGAGACGCGCTCGCCACGCATCACATCGCGACACGCTTCCATGTAGCCCATCAGAAGGACCGGCCCGAAAATGCCGGCGCAAAAGACCACCCCCTTCACCACCAGCTCGTCATCGATGCCCTGAGGGCGCAATGCATTGGCGATCAAGGTGGCGAGCGAGCCGACGAAAACGAACCCGAACAGGTACATGACGATCAGGCTGAACATGCGCAGCGACTGCCGAAACAGCAGGCGGAATCCCGCGCTGACCCAGATCAGGCCTGCGATGGCGGGAAGTTTGAGAACTTGCATGCTGCCTCGATTCAAAGTGGCAGGGTGACCACGGGTTCTAGTGCCTCGGCGCGTCTTCGCATCACGATGCGTTCGAAGTGCCGCGGATCATGGGGTTTGAGCAGCGTCGCTGCGCGTGGCAGCACCACGTCGGCCAGGCGCGACAACCAAAAGCGCAGCGCAGCCGCTCGCAATGCCCACGGCCAGGCGATCCTCTCGGCGCGCGTGAACGGTCTGACGCTTGCGTAGCTCGCAAGGAAGATACGCTCGAGGTCGCTGCGCAGTTCGCCACTGTCTGGCACGATGCACCAGTCGTTGACGGCGACTGCGACATCGAAAAGCCAGGCGTCGCAGCCGGCAAAATAGAAGTCGATAAAGCCGCCCAGCTGTTCCCCATCGAACAGCACGTTATCGCGAAACAGGTCAGCGTGGATCGGACCGAACGGCAGCTCCTGACGCAGCAACTGGTAGTGATGGCCGACTTCCGTGACCTCTGCTCGCAACAGCTCGGCACGATCATCGTCGAGGTGCGACAGCACCTGCGGCATGGTGGCCTGCCACCAGTCAATGTCGCGCGGATTGTTCTGGCGCAGGGCAAAGTGCTCGGCTGCAAGATGCAGGTGTGCCATGGCGCTAGCGGCCAGCGCGCATTGCGCTGGTCCGGGATGCGGCTGATAGCTGCCCTTCAGGCGTGACACCAGTGCAGCAGGTTTGCCGTTCAGCGTCTTGAAAAGAGCGCCGTCCCTGGCTGCTGCCGGCACCGGACATGGCACGCCGCGTTGACCCACGTAACGCATCAGTTCCAGGTAGAACGGCAGCTCTTCCTCGGGCAGCCGTTCGAATAGGGTCAGAACGAAGCGGCCCTGGTCGGTGTCGGCGAAGAAATTGCTGTTCTCGATGCCGCCTGTGATGCCTTCGAGGCGCAGCAGCGAGCCGACCGAAAACTGCTCGAGCCAGTGCGCAAGGTCGGCATCTTCGACCGGCGTGAAAACCGCCACGTGGGAGTCAGAATTCGAGCAGCGTCCAGCGTGGCGGACGGACCGTCACACCAGCCGGATCGGAGGGTTCGAAATGCCCATCGCCCTTGTTGTCGACCATGGTGTAGGGCGCCCCGACTTTTGGCGTGACACGGATCGCATACAGCCTGCCGTTGACGCGGTACTCCTCGATCTTGTTCTCGCCGTCCTGACGGATGGTGATGTTGGGATCGGTATTGACCTCGGGATTGTGTGGCAGATTGGTAATCGAGTCGCTCTTGGGCGCGTCGGGCGGTCCGTCCGGCACAGGCTCGAGGCCGGGTGGCCGCGCCAGATTCTGGTCGATGGGCGGCGGCGTCTGGGCGTAGCCTGGCTCTGCAAATGTCACAACAGCGACGCAAAAAATGGTAAGGATGCGCAGTTTCACAGTGGTCTTCCGTTACAGGTAGAGCAATTGTTCCCGTTCAGACGCGGTCGGCATGACGCTGCGCTGCTGGTAGAAACCGAACACGGTATCGACCACTTGTTCGGGGCTGTCGCATACCGTCAGCAAATCCAGATCGGCTGCTGCAATCAGTCCCCGCACAAGTAGTTCCTGACGCATCCAGTCGAGCAGACCCGACCAGAATTTGGAACCGTACAGGATGATCGGCAGGCGGCCGGTCTTGCCGGTCTGCATCAGGGTCAGTGCCTCGGTCAGTTCGTCCAGTGTGCCAAAGCCGCCGGGCATGGCGACGTAGGCTGCAGCATATTTGACGAAGGCGACTTTTCTCGCAAAGAAGTGGCGAAAATGCAGACTCACGTCCTGGTAGGTATTGTCGATCTGCTCGTGCGGCAAGTCGATGTTCAAACCAACGCTCGGGCTCTTGCCGGCATAGGCGCCGCGATTGGCGGCTTCCATCAGGCCCGGGCCGCCCCCTGAAATAATGGCAAAGCCTGCATCGGACAGTTGCCGCGCCACGGCTTCGGTTGCCTGGTAGTCGCTGCTCTGGGCACCCAGGCGCGCGCTGCCGAAGATGCTGACGGCCGGTCGGATTTCCGCCAGGCGTTCGGAGGCCTCAACGAACTCTGACATAATTCCCAGCACCTGCCAGGATTCACGCGCTGTCGCCAGGGTCGTGCGTTCCATGGTGCCTGAGCGGCGCAAGGCCTTTCCCCAAGGCTTGCGTTGCGCCTGATCCAGCTTGCGCTGGTTCGGTATCGGATTTTCTTCACTCATATGCCAACTTTACTTTTGGTGGACGGCTCGAGCTATCTGTATCGCGCCTTCCACGCGCTGCCTGACCTGCGCAATCGCCAGGGCGAGCCAACCGGCGCGATTTACGGCATGGTCGCCATGCTGCGTCGCCTGCGGCAGGATTACCCCGCTGAGTATAGCGCTTGCGTGTTCGACGCAAAGGGCAAGACCTTTCGCGATGACATGTATGCCGAGTACAAGGCGACGCGCAAATCGATGCCCGAGGACCTGGCCCTGCAGATCGAGCCGATCCACGCCATCGTGCGCGCCATGGGCTGGCCGCTGATCGAAATCGAGGGCATCGAAGCCGATGACGTGATTGGCACGCTCGCCAGGCTGGCCACGCAGGCGGGCATGAAAACCGTGATCTCGACTGGCGACAAGGATCTGGCGCAACTCGTCAACAGCAACGTTTCGCTGATCAATACCATGAGCGGCGAAGTGCTCGACGAAGCCGGGGTCAAGGCCAAGTTTGGCGTGACGCCCGATCTGATCGTCGACTATCTGGCACTGATCGGTGACACGGTCGATAACGTGCCGGGCGTGCCCAAGGTCGGCCCCAAGACTGCGGTCAAATGGCTCGAGCAGTACCACAACCTGTCGGGCGTGATCGAGCATTCGGCATCGATTGGCGGGGTGGTGGGCGAGAATTTGCGCCAGACGCTGGCGTGGCTGCCGACGGCGCGCGAACTGGTCACGGTGCGCTGCGACTGCGATCTCTCCTCCCAGTACCAGTCGATTGAAGAGTCGCTCGTCAACAACCCCGAAGACGACGAGACGCTCAAGACACTCTACGAGCGTTACGGCTTTCGAACCTGGCTCAAAGACATCGGCGGCGAGCCTGCACCTGCGGCCGGCTCGCAGACCGGCAAAGCCGGCGCGCAGCTCGACTTCACGGCCGGTGAAGCCAGCGCGCCGGTCGAGACGCATTACGAGGCGATCCGTGATGTCGCGCACCTGGAGCGCTGGCTCGGCAGGCTGCGCGCTGCGCCGCTGGTCGCATTCGATACCGAGACGACATCGCTCGATCCGATGGAAGCGCGTCTGGTGGGCATGTCATTTTGTGTCGAGCCAGGGGTCGCGGCCTACCTGCCGCTGACGCACCGCGGCCTAGAAGGGCTGGTCGCCGACCAGATTGCGATCGACACGGCGCTTGCCCTGCTGCGTCCATGGCTTGAGGATGCCAGTGCGCCCAAGGTGGGGCAGCACCTGAAGTACGACACCCATGTGCTGGCCAATATCGGCATCACGCTGCGCGGCGTGGTGCACGATACGCTGCTGCAGTCGTATGTGCTCGAATCGCATCGCAATCATGGCCTGGAAGATCTGGCGCGCCGCCACCTGAATCGCGACGTGGTGTCCTATGAGTCGGTGTGCGGCAAGGGTGCCAAGCAGCTCTGCTTTGACGAAGTCGCCATCGAGGCGGCCACCGCCTACGCGGCCGAGGACGCTGACCTGACGCTGCAGGTCCATCAGCTGCTCTGGCCCCACATCGAAAGCAATGCGCAGCTCAAGTTCGTCTACCGCGATATTGAATTGCCGACGTCTGAGGTGCTGCAGACCATCGAGCGCAACGGTGTGCTGATCGACGGCGCCCTGCTGGCGAGCCAGAGTGCCGAACTGGCCAACAAGCTGCAAAGTCTTGAGGCAGGTGCCGTGGAACTGGCGGGCCAGCCTTTCAATCTTGGCTCGCCCAAGCAGATCGGCGAAATCTTCTTTGATCGGCTGAAGCTTCCGGTGCTAAAGAAGACCGCGAGCGGCGCACCGTCGACGGACGAGGAAGTGCTGCAGCGTCTGGCTGAAGACTATCCGCTGCCCAAACTGCTGCTTGAATACCGGGCGCTGTCCAAACTCAAGTCGACCTACACCGACAAGCTGCCCAAGATGATCAAGCCTGGCAGCGGCCGGGTACACACCAACTATGCGCAGGCAGTTGCGGTGACCGGACGCCTGGCTTCCAACGATCCCAACCTGCAGAACATTCCCATTCGAACCGCAGAAGGTCGCCGGGTGCGCGAAGCTTTCATCGCACCACCCGGGCATCACATCGTGTCGGCCGACTATTCGCAGATCGAACTGCGCATCATGGCGCACATTTCGCGCGACGATAACCTCATCAATGCCTTCTTGCGCGGTGAGGATGTGCATCGACACACGGCGGCCGAGGTGTTCAACGTCACAGTCGAAGAGGTCAACAGCGAGCAGCGGCGTTACGCCAAAGTGATCAACTTCGGCCTGATCTACGGCATGAGTGCCTTTGGCCTTGCGTCCAACCTCGGTATCGAGCGTGACGCGGCCAAGCTTTACATCGACCGCTACTTCACGCGCTATCCGGGCGTCGCCAACTACATGCAGGAAACGCGTGTGCTGGCCAAGCAGCGCGGCTATGTCGAGACCGTGTTCGGCAGACGCCTGTGGCTGCCCGAGATCAACAGCCCCAACGGTCCAAGGCGCGCTGGCGCCGAGCGTGCGGCGATCAACGCACCGATGCAAGGCACCGCCGCTGACCTGATCAAGCTCTCCATGATCGCAACGCAGAACTGGCTCGAGAGCAACCATCTGGCGACGCTGATGGTGATGCAGGTGCACGATGAACTGGTGTTGCAGGTGCCTGATGCCGAGGTGGCGCTGGTCAAAGACGAACTGCCGCGCCTGATGGCATCGGTTGCTGAACTCGCTGTACCTCTGCTGGCCGAAGTCGGCGTGGGTGCCAACTGGGACGAGGCGCACTGACCGGCAGCAGCGCCTTGTGCGGTCGTGCTACACCAGTCCGAGGATGCCGATCAGGGCGCCTGCTGCGATCAGCCAGATCGGGTTGATTTTGCTGGTGGTCACGATCAGTACCGTGGCTGCCGCCAGCACCAGGTGGCGCAGCCCCGCCTGCGCAGCGCCAGCCAGCACCCAGCCGCCCGCTGCCAGAAGGCCGACCGATACCGGCGCGAGACCGGCCCTGATGGCACGACCGAAATTCCCCATCGCCGCGAAGCGCCTGTTGCCGGTCATGCGCACCAGCACCACCGTGATGGCAGCAGGAGGCAACACCACCGCAGCAGTCGCGATGATGGCGCCCCAAAGGCCTGCCACCCAGTAGCCAACCAGCGTGACATACAGCATGTTGGGGCCCGGTGCTGCCTGGGCCAGCGTGTAGGCAGCAGCAAACTGCTCACTGGTGATCCAGTGATGCGCATCGACCACGTAACGGTGTATGTCGGGGGCCAGCATCACCACCCCGCCGCCGACGGCCATCATCGAGATCAGCGCGAAGTGACCGAACATGCCGCTCAGTGGCGAGTCGTCGTCACTCATTGGTACGCGTCCACCACTCGTAGCCAACCGCAAGCGGTGCGAGCACGGCCACCACCAGCGCCAGCGGCCAGTGCATCAGCCCGACGCCGACAAAGGCCAGGATGCACCACACCAGCGTCACCACGCGACGCGACCATGCGGAGCGCGCCTCGACGAACACCGTGCGCCCCATCTTCACGGCGGTGGCGAAGATCAGGCCAGCGGCCACGGCCGACATGCCGCGCAACGCCGCCTGGACCGGCGCTGCACCACCGACATACTCATAGACGATGCCGAGCAGCAGCACGATGATCATTGGCCCCAGCACCATGCCAAGCAGCGATGTGACACCTCCCAGGCGCCCGCCTTTTCTCATGCCGACCATCACAGCCATGTTGCAGATGGTGGGACCAGGCAGCACCTGCGCCACGCCGACGAGTGCCGCAAATTCGGGGCCGCTCAGCCACTGCCGCTTTTCCACCAGCGCGCGATAGGCGAACGGCATCACGCCGCCAAAGCCTGACAGCGACAAACTGGAAAACGCGATGAAGAGTTCAGTGGGCGAGCGTGGCTGCTCGGCGGGGGAGGGCAGTGCGTCTTGATTCGACACGACTAGAAAGGAGGTGCGCGGCTGAAGCTGTAAGTTTACTCGCGCCAGGGACCGTGCGGGGATGAAACACCTGCGCAAAGCGGCTGCGATAAACTAGGCGCCGCGTTGCAGCCTCCGGTGTTGGCGTCGCTGCAGCGTTTCGGATTGCCATCTCACCATGAGGATCGCCATGGACACGCTCGAACAAGAACTCATCAGCCATCACCCGGACAACAGCATCAAGCGCCGTGGTTTCATCATCACCTCGCTGGCCAGCGGCTTTGCCCTTGCAGTCTCGCCGGTCGGAGCCCAGACAATTACAACCGACAGCGAAGGCATCACGGCAGGACCCGTGACGATCCCGGTGTCTGACGGTCAGATTCCCGCCTATCGCGCGCAGCCGATCGGCAAAACCAATCTTCCAACCATTCTCGTGGTGCAGGAAATCTTTGGAGTGCATGAGCACATCAAGGATCTGTGCAGACGCCTCGCCAAGGCCGGATACCTTGCCATCGCGCCAGCACTCTATGCGCGTCAGGGCGATCCCGCCAAGGTCGAGTCGATCCCGGTGCTGATGGAGACCATCGTCAGCAAGGTGCCCGATGAAGAGGTGATGAGCGATCTCGATTCCACCGTCACCTGGGCTGCAGCCAACAACGGCAACACCAACAAGCTCGCTGTGACGGGATTCTGCTGGGGTGGCCGCCAGACGTGGCTCTACTGCGCACACAGTTCTCAGGTCAAGTGTGGTGCTGCCTGGTACGGGCCGCTCAACGGCAAGTCGCCCCCTTTGCAGCCGCGCTCCCCGATCGAAATTGCAGCAGAGCTGAAGGCACCGGTGCTTGGCCAGTATGGTGGTCTCGACCAGGGCATTACGGCCGATCATGTGGCCAGCATGATCAAGGCACTCACGGCTGCTCCAGCACCTGCCAACATGTCTGAACTGATTGTGTACCCGGACGCGCAGCATGGTTTCAATGCCGATTACCGGCCGAGCTACAACAAGTCGGATGCCCAGATCGCATGGCAGCGCATGCTCGCCTGGTTTGCGAAGAACGGGGTTGCTTGACCAGCGCTGACCTGGGCCACACCACGTGGCCGTTGCTGATGGTGGTGGGCTCGACACTGGCCGTGGCCGTGGTCAGTATCGTGCTCGCCTCGCAATTGTCGTTTCGCTATCTGGCCGGCTTTCTCGAGCGCATGATCAGTCTGTCGATCGGCATCTTGCTCGCCACAGCGTTCCTGCACCTGTTACCCGAGGCATTTGTGGAAGGCAAGCAGAGCAGCTCGCTGCTGGCCATCATGCTGGCTGCAATCTTCGGCTTCTTCTTTCTGCAAAAGGTCGCGCTGTACCGTCACAGCCATCATTTCGAAGGTGACGGCCACAGTCACGATCATGGTCACGATGCGCGCGAAGCCGGTCACGGTGGCGCGCTGGTGCTGATCGGCAGCGCTTTCCACAACTTCTCGGACGGTGTGCTGATCGCGGGCGCCTACCTGGCAGGTCCATGGGTCGGCTTGGCAGCGACACTTTCAATCATGACCCATGAGGTGCCGCACAAGATCGGTGACTTCATGGTGTTGATCAACGCCGGCATTCCCAAGCGCCGCGCGCTGTTCTATGCGAGTGGTGCCAGCGGCTGCATCCTGATCGGTGGTCTGGCAGGATTTTTCCTGCTCGATCGATTGACCGAATGGATTCCGATCGTGCTGGTGATCGCCGCCGCCAACTTCATCTACATCTCACTTTCAGATCTGGTACCGCGCATGCAGCGCGATCAACGTGCAAATGAAGCCGCATGGCAGGCATTGATGATCGGGATCGGTGTTGCCCTGGTGGTCGTGCTCAATCACTTCGCCGATGTCTAGAGGACTGCGATGAGCGCCTGTGGCATTGGCCGGTAGGCCCCCCGGCTGATATTCAGGGTTTCTTGCGCAATCGCAAGATGACGAAGCAAAGCCCAATGTGTTTTCAGATTTACCTCCATTGGAGCATTCGCACAAATCCGACCCGGACGGCGTCACCGCGACAATCTTTGAAATTGAAGTTAGCAAAGTAATCCGCGGAAAGATCCGCAGCTTTGCAAAGCTTCGCAACGAGATCCCCAGTTCACCATTGACGGTGAAATAGATGATCGTGAATTCAAGAAAAATGAGAAGCAACGGCACATCGCTGTCTTTGGCGATGACAATTATCCCAAGCGTCTCCAGCACTAGGAACGTGGCGGCTATTAGCCCGCCCAAGAATCCACCAATCAACGCCAATAGGCCAGAAGGCAATTTCATAACACACGGGTCTCGCCGTCGATTCAAAGGGCAGCTGAGTTTAGCGAAACGGCGGCTCGACTAGTTGGCCTTAATGGTCGACTGGCTAAGGTTGATGCCGAATTACACAAGGGTGCTATCGGGGAATTTGGGACATTGACGGTCGCGCAGGTGAGGAAGCCCTCGTGAGGCTAGGATCCCAACTGCGGTGAGCTAGGGGCTCCATCCAAAGGCGGAACAGGAACGAGCCGAAGCGTCGGCCTCGTTGACTGGCCGGGGCGAGGATCTGAACTAGGGATGAGGACCAATGGCAACCGGTCGTGCCGGATCTGAACTCCATTCGCTCCACGAACCCGGATAGAGAATGCCGTTCGACAGGCCGGCGATTTCCATGGCGAGAAGATTGTGGCACGCAGTTACGCCTGAACCGCACTGACTCACGATCTTCGATGAAGGATGCTCGCCCACCAGAGCGCTGAACGCTGCCTTGAGCGTCTGCGCTGGAAGAAAGTGGCCGTTTGCATCAAGATTGTCGGTGTAAGGGCGATTCAGTGCGCCCGGGATGTGGCCTGCGACACGATCGAGCGGTTCGACCTCGCCGCGATAGCGCGGTCCGGCGCGCGCATCAAGCACCACAAGGCCATGCTGCTCCTTGTTCGCCACGGCATCGATCTCGACGGTCTCGACCAGCGGCTTCTGGGCCACAAAATCGCCGTGTTCGAGGACCGTGACCACTGCCTGATCGGTCGGCAGCTGGGCCGCAGACCAGGCCGACAGGCAACCGTCGAGCACCGCGACGTGGGCATGACCCAGCCAGCGCAGTAGCCACCAGAGGCGCGCGGCGTACATGCCGTCACGTGCATCGTAGGCGACGACCATGGTGTCGAGTCCCACGCCATGCTCCCGAAAGAAACTGGCGAGCTGGGCGCGGTCCGGCAGCGGATGACGGCCATTGTGTCCGGTTTTCTGGCCAGCAAGATGGCGGTCCAGATCGGCGTAGTGAGCACCTGGAATATGGCCCGCCAGATAGCTTGTCATGCCGGCACTGACATCTGACAGATCAAAACGGCAATCGAAGATGGCCCAGTTGGGGTCGCCAAGATGACCTGCGAGCTGCTCGGCGCTCACCAGTGGTGACGTCATTTAGTGGTCACCAAAGGAGCTGTCGTGCATCGACTCGCGGATCCATTCGTGGAAATGCTGCATGCCGTCCTCCATGGGGGACTGATAGGGTCCCGCGTCGCACTCGCCGCGCATCATCAGCGCTTCACGACCGGCATCCATGCGCAGCGCTATCTCGTCATCCTCGGCACAGGTTTCCTTGTATGCCGCCTGCTCTGCGTCGACGAATTCGCGCTCGAAAAGGACGATTTCCTCGGGATAGTAGAACTCGACGATGTTGGTGGTGTGGCGCGGACCGCGCGGGATCAGGGTCGAGACCACCAGCACGTGCGGATACCACTCGATCATGATGTTGGGATAGAGCGTCAGCCAGATGGCACCCTGCTTGGGCGTCTTGCCGCCGCTGAACTTCAGCACCTGGTCGTGCCAGAACTTGTACTTGGGTGTGCCCGGGCGTTCCAGAGCGTTATTGATGCCAACCGTCTGCACGCTGAAATTCTGGCCGAACTGCCAGCGCAGGTCGTCGCAGGTGACGAACTGGCCCAGCCCCGGATGAAACGGGCCCACGTGGTAGTCCTCGAGATAGACCTCGATGAAGGTCTTCCAGTTGTAGGCGCATTCGTGCACCTCGACACGATCGAACGCGTAGCCGCTGAAATCAAACTCGGGGACATCTAGCCCCGCCAGCGCCTTGTTGATGTCGAAGCCCGATTCGAACAGCAAACCTCGCCATTCGCTCAACCCCGTGTTGGCCAGATTAAGGCACGGGTTGTCAGCGAAATAAGGCGCGCCCAACAGGTTGCCGGACAGATCGTAGGTCCAGCGATGCAATGGACAGACAATATTGGTGGAGTTGCCGCGACCCTGCTGAATGATGGCCTGACGATGGCGGCACACATTGGAGAGCAGTTCTACTTTGTCGCCATTACGCACCAGCATGCGGCCGTTGCGTTCTTGCGTCAGCACGTGGAAATCGCCGGGTTCCGGCACCATCAGCTGGTGGCCGACATAGCGTGGGCCGGGGGCGAACAGCAGTTGCTGCTCTTTTTCGTACAGTTCTTGGTCAAAATAGCTGCTGACGGGCAGCTGCGCGCGACTGCGCGCAAGGCGCGTCCGGCTTCCCAGATCGGACATCCCAACCCTCCCGAAAAAATGCTCGAAGGCGAATTAAAGAAAGCGCCGAAGCGGAAAACCCGCGATTTTACCCCAGAGTCCACTATTGTCGCCGTTCCAGTGTGCACGCTGGCGTGACACTTTGGCCCGAAGGGCCCGATTCGCTTAAAATCGGTGTTTTGGCGTGCGTGAACCGCGCCCGACCCGTTGGCGGGCTTCAGCCAGATCCTAGGAGTAGCGTTTGAATTCAGCGGCAGCGGCCGATGCAGCGGCACCTGGCTCGTTCGAGCAGGCCATGCAGGAGCTCGAGACCATCGTCGCCAAGCTCGACGAGGGCTCGCTTGGCCTGGAGCAGTCGCTGGTGGCTTATCGCCGTGGCGCTGAACTCGTGAAGCATTGTCAGGCCCAGCTCGAGGCGGTACGCGAGCAGGTCCAGGTGCTCGACGGCGAACTGCTCCGGCCGGTCGATTCTTCCGATCTTCGAGGTGGCGATGCCGTTGAGTGACCACCAGGATGGCCTGGCCGACTGGCTGAGCGAGATCCAGGTCCGCGTCGAGCAGCAGCTCGAAGAGGTGCTGCCGCCGGTCTCGCTGGCACCCGAGAAGCTGCACGAGGCGATGCGTTACGCCGTGCTCAAGGGCGGCAAGCGCGTGCGGCCCCTGTTGGTGTTTGCAGCCGGGGGCCTCGGTCAGGCGAGTGTCAGAAGCCTCGCCATGGCGGCCTGTGCGGTTGAACTGATCCATGCCTACTCGCTGGTGCACGACGACATGCCCGCGATGGACAACGATGTGCTGCGCCGTGGCAAGCCGACCGTGCATGTGGCCTATGGCGAGGCTTCGGCGTTGCTGGTCGGCGACGCCCTGCAGAGTCTGGCGTTCGAGGTGCTGGCAGACTGTGGCGCTGCGGACCACCTGGCGGTGCGCATGCTGAAGCTTTTGGGTGTGGCGAGCGGCTCGCGCGGCATGGCGGGGGGCCAGGCGATCGACCTGCAAAGTGTCGGCCTGGCGCTGCAGCGCGAAGAATTGGAACAGATGCACCGCCTGAAGACCGGGGCATTGCTGGCCGCAAGCGTGGAACTGGGTGCCGTTTGCGCCGGTGTGACAGATGACCGGGCACTAACCGCCCTGGCCGAGTATTCTAAGGCGGTGGGCTTGGTTTTCCAGGTGGTTGACGATATCTTGGATGTGGAAGTCGATAGCGCAGCGCTTGGCAAGACCGCAGGGAAAGACGCGGCGCACAACAAACCCACCTATGTCTCGCTGTTGGGGCTTGATGCTTCGCGCCTGTTGGCAGAACAATTGAGGCTACGCGCGCACGCGGCGCTCGAGCAGTTCGGGCAATCGGCCACGCGATTGCTCCAGCTCGCCGACTTCATTGTGCTGCGGCGTTCCTGACCTGGCGCTTCATTAGACAGACGTTTCTCGAAGGACAACATGTACGACCTGCTCAATACGATCGAGGACCCCGCTGATCTGCGCAAGCTGGATCGCGAACAACTGCGTCAGCTGGCTGACGAGCTGCGCGCCTTCTTGCTCGACTCGGTGTCGAAGACCGGCGGTCATCTGTCGTCGAACCTCGGCACGGTCGAGTTGTCGATCGCACTGCATCGTGTGTTCGACACGCCCCGCGACCGGGTGGTGTGGGACGTCGGTCATCAGACCTATCCGCACAAGATTTTGACGGGTCGGCGCGATCGCATGCATACCCTGCGTCAGTTCGAAGGCATTTCGGGTTTTCCGCGGCGCGCCGAGAGCCCGTACGACACTTTCGGTACGGCGCACTCCTCGACCAGTATTTCGGCTGCACTCGGCATGGCCGTGGCAGCGCGCCAGCGCGGCGAGGACCGCCACAGCATTGCCGTGATCGGTGACGGCGCCATGACGGCCGGCATGGCATTCGAAGCGCTCAACAATGCTGGCGTGATGCACGACATTCGCCTGCTGGTGATCCTAAACGACAACGACATGTCGATTTCGCCGCCGGTGGGTGCGCTCAACCGCTACCTCGCGCGTCTCATGTCGGGCAAGTTCTATGCAGCCGCCAAGCAGGTCGGGAAGAGCGTGCTCGGCGTGGCGCCGCCGCTGCTGGAATTCGCCAAGAAGGTCGAAGAGCACGCCAAGGGCATGGTCATGCCGGCAACGCTGTTCGAGGAATTCGGTTTCAACTACATCGGCCCGATCGATGGTCACGACCTCGATTCGCTGGTGCCGACCCTTGAGAACCTGAAGCACCTTAATGGGCCCCAGTTCTTGCACGTGGTGACCAAGAAAGGCCAGGGCTACAAGCTGGCCGAGGCTGACCCGGTGCTGTATCACGGTCCTGGCAAGTTCGACCCCAAAGTCGGCCTGGTGGTGCAGCCAAGCCCCAAGAAGACCTATACCCAGGTGTTTGGCGAATGGCTGTGCGACATGGCTGCGGCCGACCCTGACCTGATCGCCATTACGCCCGCCATGTGCGGCGGCTCGGGCATGACCGAGTTCGAGCAGCGCTTCCCGGGCCGCTACTACGACGTCGGCATCGCCGAGCAGCACGCCGTGACCTTCGCTGCAGGCATCGCCGCCGAAGGTCTCAAGCCCGTGCTTGCGATCTATTCGACCTTCCTGCAGCGCGGCTACGACCAGTTGATCCACGACGTGGCACTGCAGAATCTCGACGTCACTTTCGCGCTCGACCGGGCCGGGCTGGTCGGCGCCGATGGTGCCACGCACGCCGGCAATTACGACATTGCCTATCTGCGCTGCATTCCCAACATGGCCGTGATCGCACCCGCCGACGAGAACGAGTGCCGCCAGTTGCTGAGCACAGCCTATTACCACAAGGGTCCCGCCGCGGTGCGCTATCCGCGCGGCTCGGGTCCCGGGACCGTGCTTTCCAGCAGTCTGGAAGCGCTCCCCTGGGGTAAGGGCGAAGTGCGCCAGCAAGGCCACAAGGTCGCCATCCTGGCATTCGGCAGCATGCTCAGTCCGGCGCTTGCCGCAGGCAATGCGCTTGGCGCCACCGTGGCCAACATGCGTTTCGTCAAGCCGCTCGACATTGAACTCGCCAAGGCTCTGGCACTCGAACACGACGTGCTGGTCACGGTCGAAGAAGGCGCCATCATGGGTGGTGCCGGCTCTGCAGTGGCCGAAGCTTTGGCACAACTCTCGATCGTCAAGCCGATCTTGCAATTGGGCCTGCCAGACCAATTTATCGATCACGGTGATCCCGCCAAGCTGCTCGAGCGTGCGGGTCTGGACGCGAAGGGGATCGAGCAGTCGATCCGCACCCGTTTCGCCGTGGAACTCGCGCCCGCCGCTGGCAGAAAAGCCGCGCGCGCCGCGTAACGCGACGCAACTACACCTATTGCGGCATTAATTGCCGCTAAATGCAGATAACGTCATGAACGCACCAGAGATTTTCAAGGCCCCGCTGCCAGACACCCAGGGCTCCAAGGATGAACGCCATCTGGCTATTCAGCGCGTTGGCATCAAGAGCCTGCGTCACCCGCTTAAAGTGAGCGCGCGCGACGGCGCCCAGTCGACGGTCGGTACCTGGTCATTCGATGTGTTTCTTCCCGAGACGCAAAAAGGCACGCATATGTCACGTTTCGTGACGCTGCTCGAGACGGAGCGGGCTGCGCTCAATCCGGCCAGCATGCGCGCCATGCTGGCCGAGATGCTGGAACTGCTGCATGCACCCAAGGGTGA
>CAZZVZ010000011.1:0-7887 GCA_964657655.1 Gammaproteobacteria bacterium
TGGATTGACCGGCCGTCGATGCTTCGGGGTGCCCTGTCTATCTAGTAGCGCGATGATTACCAATGCGACCCCGAACGGCCCCATAGAGACAATCCAGCCGTGCTGTCTTGCTTGCACGCAACTGATTGAAGCGCCGATCCGAGATGGCCCTGCGCCGTGTCATCTTCAAATCGTGGGTCCCTCCCGGTTCGGCGATATCTACTTTCAATGTATGGCCGAGGAGTGTGCGGCGAAATGGCTTTGCGTGACAACCCAAAGGCCGACGCGGATGCAAGGCGCTGCCTCTGGACGTTATTAAAGCCAGAGTCGCGCCAGCCACGGACTCGCCATCTGGCCTTTCAGTAACGCGGTTGCTCACGGACGACCGGGAAGCTGGTGCCGGAGGCAGAACCCTGCTGGTCAGACGAAGTGCGGTGCTTGGTCGCGGGAAGTCGATTGTGAATTGCGGTTGCCGCAATGGCACCATGCGCTGAGGCGACCACCAGCTGGCCTAAACCTTCAACTACGTCGCCCGCTGCGAACAGATGTTTGACGCTGGTCTCGCAGTGAGCGTCGACAATGAGCCTACCGAACTCATTGACCTGCGCGCCGAGGTCTGTAGCGAGTTTCGACTGCACGTTTGCACCGCACGCACTGTAGACAACATCGAAGCTAAGCGGTTTGCCCTGATCAAATTCGAACTCAACGCGTCGCTTCTTGGAGGTCTCCACGGCGGCTCTTTTGGCGCCTCCAAAGAATGCAAGACCGGCCGCTGCGCAACGGTTTTCAAGATCATCCCCAGTCCTTTTCTTTGACGCCGATACGATCGAGATGTCCGCGCAGAAGGTGCTCAGAAACTGCGCTTCCCGAAACGCATGTTCCGTGTCACCGAGCACAGCGACCTTTGCATTCCTGAATTCGTACCCGTCGCAGATCGGACATTGCCGAAGCAGGTTGGCGTCGCGAACGGCTTCGATACCTGGCAGCGAAGGGTTCAAGTCGAGTACTCCAGTGGCCAACACAATGCTCCGGGCACGTAGAGCCCCGTCGTCGGTCTCGGCCACGAACCCCTCATCCGAGAGAGCAAGTCCCAAGACCCGGCTGCGTACCAATCCGCCGCCGAAGGATTCGACCTGCGATCGCAGACGGTCCAGCAGTTCGTTGCCAGAGACGCCACCTACAAATCCGGGAAAATTATGGGATTTCGGAATCCATTCGGCTCGACTCTTTCCGTCGTATAAAACGATTGTGTCGCGCAGGAAGCGACGCAGATAGATCGCAGCGGTCAAGCCAGCCGGGCCGGCTCCAATGACCAAGGTATCGTAGGTTCGATGAGCAGACATGGCAGTGGCCAAAGAGATCGAGCAGTTTCGGTATGTCCTGCGGGCACCACTGCTATCTTGAAACGGAGTTTCCTGGCAGGCGCCTCGGCAATTGTTTCAGCAACATGATCCTTGCTCCGGGCTGGTACCAGGAACGAGCACTCGGGCATGTGCGCTGTCGGAGCCGCCGCACGTTCTATGCCGCGTCGCGGAGTTCCTGCTCAGCATCGACCAGTCCCGGAAATATACTGCCAGGCTCGCGTGAGCGGCGAGAGCCGGCTGCGATCTGGTTTTGTGGAGGTCAACCCATGACAGATTGCGAAAACGCATCGATGTGCGTTCATTTTGGAGGTAATTCAATCTCGCTCATTCTCAGCCGGCAGCGTGGCACCGCATAGTCGAGGAAACGTCTCATCTTGAGCGGCATCTGGCCACGCGAAATATGAATCAGACTGACCGGCGCGGGATCCGGTTCATAAGATCTGAGCACAAGTTGAAGCTCGCCCTTCTTCACGCTCTCAAAAGCCTGATAGTGAAGCAAGCGTGTGATCCCGACGCCCCACACCGCTGCCTGGGCCGCGGCCTCAGGCGTCGTGACCGTGAGGCGAGGCGATATCGGCACGTCGAGGACTGGCCTTGTCCTTGATCCGCGAAACCTCCAGGAGGGCGAAGGCATAGGTGTGTCTACCGCGACGCACGGGAGGGCGAGCAAATCACCCGGCACCTCCGGCACGCCATAGGCCGCAAGCAGCGCGGGACTTGCGCAGGTCACAGTGCGCATCATGCCAACCTGTGTCGCCACCATCGAACTGTCGGGCAGCTTGCCAATGCGTACCGCCATGTCGATGTGGTCTTCGATCAGATCGACGTTGCGGTCCGCTAGGATGAGGCGGACATTGATCTCGGGGTAGCTCGCAAGAAAGTCGGCGATCACCGGCAAAATATGAAGGCGACCAAACATATTGGGTGCCGTGACGACCAGCTCACCCTTGGGCGTCATGAACTCCCCCGTCGCTTCCTGTTCCGCCTGTTCAACCTGCTCCAGGATGCGCCGGGCGGCTGCGACGTAATTGATGCCAGCGTCAGTCAGTGTCAGCTTGCGTGTGGTGCGGATCAGCAGCCTGGTTCCGAGCAGTTCTTCGAGATCGGAGATTTTGCGGCTGATGGTGGCGAGCGGCACCCCCATCGCGCGTCCGGCGGCAGAAAGGCTTCCTCGTTCGGTCACCGCGATCAAAAGCGCCATTGCCTCAAAACGGTCCAATTCAGCCCTCTCATTTTTTGGAAGGAAGATTCCCAATCCTACCTAATTATCAAAAGGAATGAAAAGCCGCATATTCCTCTCCGAGCCAGCTTTGGCGATTCACTTACGGAGTTCATATGTCACGCATCACCATCCCAACGCTCGAGAATTCCCCACAGGCCTCCCAGGCCACCCTGGAGGCTGTACGTCAGAAACTCGGCGTTGTTCCCAACCTGTTTCGGCTGATCGGGGTCAGCCCGGCTGCGCTGACTGGTTTCACCGGCCTACAAGGCGCTCTTTCAACAACCTTCGATGTGAGAACGCGCGAGCGCATCGCCCTCGCAGTGGCTCAGGTCAACGGCTGCGACTATTGCCTGTCGGCGCACACTTACCTGGCTCTTCATCTGGCGAAACTCAGCCCGAACGAGGTGGCTCTCAATCGAAGCGGGCATTCAGCTGATGCCAACGCAGATGCAGCAGTCCAGTTCGCCAGCCGCGTTGCAAAGGAACGCGGTCATTTGTCCGAGGGCGACCTGAAATCCGTGCGAGATGCTGGGTTAAGCGATGCCCAGATCGTCGAGATCGTGGCGCTGGTTGCGGAAAACACCTTCACGAATTACCTCAACGAAGTTGCCCAGACCGACATCGACTTTCCGGTGGTCAACCACGCCGAAGCTGGCTGAGCAATCTAGGCGGGGTCGGGACGACCCGACCCGATGTCATCTGGGAAGTGGAGGGTTTCGTGAGCTACGGATTTCTAGACATTGCAGTGACCGACGCGGTTCGCGCCGTACAGGCGCAACAAGGAGTCGAGCATATCTGGCAGCACTTCAAGGGGCATCGCGAGTTCAATCGATTCAGCGAGGATGAGAAAGCATTCATCGCGGCCCAAAATAGCTTTTACATGGCGAGTGTCTCGCAGACCGGCTGGCCTTATATCCAGCATCGCGGAGGGCCAGCGGGCTTTCTCAAGGTTGTCGATGACCGTACGCTGGCCTTTGCTGATTACCGCGGAAACCTGCAATACATCAGCGTTGGCAATCTTTCGGCTGATCACCGGGTCTGCCTGTTTCTCATGGACTACCCGCGCCGTGCCCGCATGAAGATCTTTGCGCGCGCTGAATTTCTGGGTGTAGACGACGAGCCCGCTTTGACGGAGATGGTCGCGCCAGCCGACTACAAGGCGAAGGTCGAGCGCGTGATCCGTCTGCGCCTGGAGGCATTCGACTGGAACTGTTCGCAGCACATCACAGCGCGCTTTACCGAATCAGAGCTCGAAGCGGCAATGCATCCAGTTCGCGCACGTCTTGCTGAGCTCGAGCGTGAAAATGCCGCGCTGCGCGAGCGCCTTGTCGGCGTTACCAAATAACCGCTGTGTGGCAATCTGTCTGGCGGCCCGGGAGAACGTGAACATGCACTTACGACGGGGCTTCAACCATTGACGATCTTGCCGTCCTCCTCAAAGAAAAAGTTTCCAGCTTTGACTTGGACCAAGGCGCTCGCGCTGGGTCCGGCGCCAATCGGATCTCCGCCGTCGGCCACCGTGCGTATCTGACGTGCCAGCAGGCGCCGCAGCATGACGATGCCCTTATCCGAAGTCACCAGATGCTCGTCCGCATGAATGGCGATTTCGCCCTGACTCGACTGGGCTTCGTAGTCGTCCGGCATGCGCTGATGTTCGTCGGCCGACATTTCTGACCATATCTTGCCGTCGTGACTCGCCATGCGCGAGCGACGTTCATAGACAGGCTCCTCGCTTTTCGGCCGTCTTGCCACACCGAATGATCGATGCGTGCGATCGTCGACGGGAACTAGCCAAGCCACTTCACGTCCCTGACCTTCGGTCAATTCGATGGTCGGCACAATTCGGATGTTGGGCAGCAGAACCTGTGTCACGCGACGGAACCGGCGTTTGTCCGGCAGATCGCGAAACGACTCAGTCGCGAGGCCGTGGTCCAGGAAATCCCATTCTGTCTTGGGAGCGACTTCGAATTCCTTTCTGAACTGAATGCCGGTGAAGCGCGAGTGTAAGATCAGCACGTGATAGGGATCCATCACGTTCTCCCAGTTCTGCAACCAGTTGTAGGAAGCGTGCGGGTTGTCTTCGGTCAGGCCCGCACCGATGTACCAGCTTTTGCCTTCGGGCTCGAGCACTTCATCTGGCCCGAGGTTCTCGAGCGTGTCATAGCGCGGCAGGGGCGGTTGGCGATCCAACGGTCCCATGTAGGCGAACACCAGCCCATAGCGTTCCTCGGTGGGGTACCAGGGCTGACGTACGCGATCGCGATGCAGTCCACCCTCGGGCTCGCACGGCTGCTCGAGGCACTTGCCGTCGGTCGCAAATAGCCAGCCGTGATAACAGCAGCGAATGCCGCTTGGCTCAACCTTGCCGTAGTAAAGGCTTGTGCCCCGGTGACAGCATTGCGCATGTAGCAGGCCGACCTTTCCCGCGCCATCGCGAAACAGGATCAGGTCTTCGCCCAGAATCTTCACGGGAACCGGGCGATCTGCAACCGATGCGGAGAGCCCGACGGGCTGCCAATAGCGACGCATCAATTCGCCGCATGGCGTACCTGGGCCGACTTCCGTTAGAAATGGATCGTGATGGTTGACAGGTTTGCCGTACCCGCCGCCATCGCGACGCGTCGAGACCTTGTGCTGTGCTTCAGTTTGATCGGGCATTGCGCTCTCCTTCGATTCTCTCGCTTTGATGCTTACTTGTAGATTGATTTGGCCAGGTCCAGCATTTCGTTCTGGCGCTTCGGATCGGTTGTGCCGAGCAGCTTCACGTCCACCACGCGCCGAACGGCGGGATCGGTTTTTTCGATCACGCCCTTCATTACGGGCACCAGACCGCCGTTGGCGAGGATCAGTTGTGACTCCGTGTCGAGAAAATAATTGATCAGCAGACGCGCCGCATTCGGGTGCGGCGGATTTTTCAGCACCGCCAGGTCATACAGGACGTAGGACACGCCTTCAGTGGGCACGACGAAGTGAACTGGCAGGCCCGTCAACTGAATGCCGTAGCTTGTCAGCTCGGGAATGTAGATCGGGTACTCACCACGCGCGGTGCGCTTCTCGTCATTGGCGATATCGCGGCTGAACACCGGTGCCTGTCGGGCCAGTGCCTCGTTGTACTCACGCCCGAATGCCTCTTCGGTGGTAAAGAACAGCACACTGCCGCCGCCGAGGGCGCGCACATCGTCTGAGAGAATCTTGCCCTTCCACTTGGGATCAAGGAGATCCTTCCAGCTCTTTGGCTCGTCGGCAGGTTTCACCAGCTTGGTGTTGACAAGAATTCCGTAGGTCTGGACATGCACCGGCGTGAGGGTGGCCGAACGTGCAAACTTGTCGACCAGGTTGGCCCGGTTGGGAATGGCGCCGATCGCAGTGAAGCTCTGATCCTCGTCCATCAGTGACAAGGTGGTATGCCCGTTCATCGTGACGTCCCCGAGGAAGCGTCCGGAACTCTGTTCGGTGCGGATGCGTTCGCGAATCTCGCTTGCCCGGCCATTGAGTCCCTGCACTTCGATGCCGTACTTGGCCTCGAAGGCCTTGATGATCTTCGGCTGCAACGGCGATCCCTGGGCTGCGTAGTAGAACACCACCGTGCCCTCCTTCTTGGCCGCCTCGATCACTTTTGCCCAGTCGGCATCCGAGCCGCTTTGGGCCGCCTGAGCACCGGCAGTCATCGGAATTGCAAGCACGAGACTCAGCAACGTGCAAAGAGCAGCGCGTGTGAACGTTGGCACGTCAGGCTTTCAGGGTCTCGAGCACTTCCTTGTGATCCTGGAAGTCGGAATCACGCGGCAGCACCGCAGATGAGGCGCGGACCCGGTAGATCGGGCCGCCGTGCGCGACCGATGGCACGGTGCCGTCTTCGGCCAAGGCGCGCGCCTCGCGAATCAGGCGCCGGCGCATGGAAATCACGGCGCGGTCGCTGGTGCCCAGGTGCTCCTTGGTGCGATCCGCGATCGGACCTGCACTTTCTGTTGCCATCGCGTCCTGCGCGCGAATGCCTGCAATTCCCGTGAAGGTCTGGGTCTTCTGAACGTGCCGGTCGATCAGGTAATTGTTGGCCGCGGTCTCGATTGGGACCGTCGTTCCGGGATGGACTTTGCGGTGGGTGTTCTCGCCATTGCGCCAGGCGCGGATCTCTTCCTCGCCGAGTTCGCGGTCAGGACGAAACGACACTGCGATCACCCAGCAATGCTCCTCATCCTTGGGCACCCACATGCGCGTCAGATGCGGGCCGCCCGGTAGCGACGTGATCATGGTGTAGAACGGCAGCAGAAACTGGTTCATGCGCCAGTAGGCGCCGTCCTCGACGCGTCTGGAACTGGCAGCGATGAAGCCGTAGTCCGTATCAGTGACATGCCAGGTCGGCGATGTGTCGTCACGGAAATACTCGCCGGTGAGCGCCATCTTGTTCTCTGCGATCCCGTCGACGCGTCGGTGCAGAAAACTGACGTGGGCAGCGTCCAGCTCGCCTTCCATGGCCTGGATCGAATTGCAGTCCTGTTCCCAGCGCGAGATGTAGCGCTGATTGTCGGGAATGTCGAGCCACTCGAAGCCCGGCAGCGCTGGCGTTTCGGCGCGCGGTCCCATGAAGAGCCAGAGCAGCCCGCCGCTTTGCGCAGTCTGGTAGGCATTGGCCTTGACGCGTGTCTTCATGGCGCTGTTGGGCGGCTCGTTCGGCGTTTCGAGACAGTTGCCGTCGACATCGAATTTCCATCCGTGATAGACGCAGCGAATGCCGCAGTTTTCATTGCGCCCGAAGAACAGGCTTGCCAGACGGTGTGGACAACGCTCCTCCATGGCACCGATACGCCCGCTCGAATCCCGAAACACAATCAGGTCCTCGCTCAGGATGCGCAGACGCACCGGCGGCTCGTCGGCCGCCGGCACTTCGGCCAGCGACATTGCCGGAATCCAGAAGCGCCGCAGGTAGTTGCCCATCGGCGTTCCCGGACTGCAACCGGTCAGTAATTGATTGTCTTCACGCGTCAGCATTGCAATCTCCTCAGGTGTTTGGATATTTCTGTGCGGCGTTCCTGCGTAGCGCCCAAAGGTTCTGATCAACGGTCGTCACGCTTACATGTCCTTCTGGCTGCGGCAGATTGCCGGGCGTTTCAAGATAGAGCGTGCTGCCGCTCGACTCCACCTCGACGACCCTGGATGCTCCGCGAAATGTCGATCGCAGCACCGTGCCTCGCCATGAATTGCTGGCAACGGCCTCACCTGCCTGCATGAGACGCAGGTTCTCGGGTCGCACCATGACGCTGACCTCGTCATCTGCATTGAATGCTTCTGCGCTGCGGCATACCGCACTAAAGCCAGGGCCCA
>CAZZVZ010000011.1:7897-18940 GCA_964657655.1 Gammaproteobacteria bacterium
CATCACGTCAAGCTCGAATCTTGAGGGTGAGACAGGTCTGCACGCGGTGACCGTTGCCGGTAGCAGGTTGGGCGCGCCAAAAAAGCGCGCAACTTCGCAGCTGCTCGGACAGCTGTAGAGTTCTTCCGGGGCGCCAATCTGGAGAATATTTCCGGCGCTCATGACAACCACCAGGTCCGACAGCGCCATCGCTTCGTCCTGATCGTGCGTCACGTAGAGCGTCGTGATCTTGAGACGCTGTTGCAGGGCGCGGAATTCGGCACCCATTTGCAGCCGCAGGCGCGCGTCAAGGTTGCTGAGCGGTTCATCGAGCAGCAGCACGGCCGGCTCGAAGACGATGGCGCGTGCGATGGCAACGCGCTGCTGCTGCCCTCCAGAAAGTGCAGGCGCGGGCCGGTCAATGAATTCTTCCATCTCGACCAGACGCAGGGCAGCACGCACGCGCTCCTCGATCTGGCTGCGCGACTTGCCGCGGATGCGCAGCGGATAGGCGACGTTGTCGAAGACGGTCATGTGCGGCCAGATCGCATAAGACTGGAACACCATGCCAAGCTCGCGCTTTTCCGGCGGCACGAAAATTCCCGAGGCAGCGTCGTTGACGACAGTTCCTGCAATCTGGATGGTTCCTGCGTCGGCCTGTTCCAGTCCGGCGGTCATGCGCAAGGTGGTGGTCTTGCCGCAGCCAGAAGGGCCAAGCAGTGTCACGAACTGACCCGCCGGGATATCCAGGTCGATCGCATTGACCGCGGTTTTCGCGGCAAACCGGCGTGTCACGCCGCGCAGCGTTACGGCCGACATGAAAGCGCCATGGTTTGCGTGGATCTCAGGACCATTTTTATTCTCATTGTGTGATCTGCGTCTTGCGAAAGATCAGCCATTGCGCAGCTCGAAACATCATCGCCAGCACGATCATGAAAAGTCCAATCACGCACACCTGTTCGGCGTCACCGTTGGCCCACAGTTTCAGGACCTCGACCGAGAGCACTTCAGAGCCCACGGAATAAAGCAGGATGGATGCACTCAGCTCGCGCATGATGCCGAAGAAGACGAGGATCCAGCCGACTGCAAACGAAGGCCATGCAATGGCGATCAGGATGCGCCAGAAGGTCTGGTTCCAGCTCGCGCCGTGGACGCGCGAGGACTCCTCCAGGTCATGCGACAGCTGCATCCATGCGGTGGACATGACGCGCACCGACACCGGAGTGCCGAGCGCGATGTAAGCCAGAAGGAGCGCCCAGATCGTTCCATACAGCTGGATCGGTCCGGGAATCATTGCGAAGGCCCACAAATAGCCGATTGCGAGAACGATCCCGGGCATCAGCCAGGGCAGCCAGGCAAGAAGTTCGATCACGCGCCGGCCGTGAAAGCGGGTGCGCACCGAGATATAGGCGATCACGGCGCCAAGGATGAGCGTCAGCGTGGCGCCGCCAAAGCCGAGCAGCAGTGTGTTCTTGAAGGCGCGCCACAGCTCGGTGTTGGCGAACGCGTCGCGGTAATGATCGAGCGTCAGCCCATCCATCGAATAGAAGCCCACGAACTTGAACATCGAGCCGAGAACCAGCTGCGTGATGGGTAGCAGCACCGAGACGATGAAAAACAATACGCAGATCGAAAATGTCAGCCAGCGCAGGCCACCGAGTTTCATCACACGCGGCGAAAATCCCTTGCCGGTGACGGTCTGGAAGCTGCGCCCACGCAGAATCCGACCCTGTGCGAGAACAAGCAGACTCAGCAGGATCATCACGACAAAGCTGAGCGCGGTGGCGTACTGGTATTCCGGTTGGGCGCGCTGGTTGATCGAATCGTAGATCTCGGTGGTCACCATGCGAATCCCGGCTGGCGTGCCGAAAAACAGTGCCGACTCAAAATTCTCGATACCGCGGATGAAACTCAGGATGATGCCGCTCGTGATTGCAGGCAGCATCAGCACCAGCGTAATTCTTCGAAAAGTCTGCAGGCGCGAAGCACCTGCCATGCGGCTCGACTCTTCCAAGGACGGGTCCATGGCGCGAAACGCCTCGACCAGAAGCAAAAATAGAAACGGCACGGAGTACTGCATCATGTGCCACACCACACCCCAGTACGAGTACACGTTGATGATGGGCGTGTCTTGCCTGGTGATCCATTCCCAGCACTGGTTGAGCAGCCCGACTTGCGGATTGCCGAGCATGCCCCACGCCATCGCGGTCAGGATGGGCGGAATGAAGAACGGCAGTGTGATCAGAATCTCGAGCGTGCTGCGATAGGGTGTGTCGGTACGTGCCACGATCCAGGCCATCAGGGTGGCGAGCAGCACCGAGATGATGGTCTTGGTCAACGCAATGCTCAACGTATTGGTGAGAACGGGAATCGAGCCGGCACTGAAGACCTGACGATAGCCATTGAGATTGAATACGCCGGCAGAGCCCGGTGGCGTTGAATGGAAACTGCCGTACAGCAGCATCAGCAGCGGGTAGATCGTGAGCGCAGCGAGAAACAGGATCAGCACGCCGATCAATGCGTAGCGCAACACAACTCGCTGCGAGATGCGCGCATGCCAGCCGAACAGAGCAAGCCCGTTTGGAGCCGTCACAGGTTGAGCGAGTTCAGCTGGCATCGGTCGCACCGACCCTAGCCGTAGATGGTCTTGGCCAGAGCCAGCATGTCATCTTGCCTCTTGGCGTCGGTGGTGCCGAGCAGCTTGCCGGCCAGCATTTTCTGGATCGCGGGCGTGGCATGACCTGCCGCCGAGGCGACCGCCGGGATGTTTCCCGCGTTTGCATGAATCAACTGCGCCTCGTCGCCCAGATAAAAATCCATGAACAGGCGGGCTGCGTTGGGATGCGCCGCGTTCTTGACGGTCGCGAGTTCATAGGCGATGTAGGTGTAGCCTTCTTCGGGAATCACCAGGTCCACCGGCAGGCCGTTGAGGGAGGGCATGTTGACCAGCTGCTGCGGCATCCAGATGGCGAATTCGCCGAGGGCGCAGCGTCGTTCGCTGGCGCGAATGTCGCGCGAGAAGACCGGCTCATTTTGCTTGAGCTTGTCGTGATACGAGCGCCCCAGCTTTTCTTCAGTGACGAAGAAGAAGACGCTGCCGCCACCGAGCGCGCGCACATCGTCGCAGAGGATTTTTCCCTTCCACTTCGGGTCTGCGAGAGCCATCCAGCCCTTTGGATATTCCGCCGCAGGAACCAGCTTCGTGTTCACCAGAATCCCGTAGGCATGCGCGAACACGGGAACACGCACATCGGTGGCAGCAAAGGTGGCTGACGCTCTGCCTAGATTGGGAAATGCACCGTGGGGCTGGAACACGCCCTCATCGATCTGCAGCGAAGTGGTGGTCGAGCCGTTGTGCGAGATATCGCAGCTGGGCTTGCCGGTCGCGACCTCGGTGCGAATGCGCTCGCGCAGTTCGCTGGCACGCGCTTCGAGAATCTTCACTGTGATGCCATAGGTCTTCTCGAACGCCTTGCAGATGGCCACGTGCGTGGTATTGCCGACGTTGGCGGAATACACGTTGAGCGAGCCTTCGGCCTTGGCCGCGGCGAGGGTTGCATCCCAGGCAGCATCGGCAAGCGCAACACGCGGCAGCACTGCGACGCCCGCTGCAGCTGCAGCCATTGCGAGCGCCTGTCGGCGGGTAATTGTCATCAGCTCCTCGTTTCTTGTGATCAGTTCCGACGAACTGTCCGCAGCATTGCAGCGAATCTGTGCTCGCTCGAGCACTGGCCCCTAAGCCACGGAACTTTCTTGGCGGTAGAAATTACCCGCACCAACAATATTGATGACGTTCGGGTCATAGCCTACGCCGATCGGGTCCAAGCCGGCCTGTACCTTCCTGATCTGTTCGCGGATCAAGCGGCGCAACATGGCCACGCCACGGTCGCTCGTTACCAGGTGCTCCTCGGAATGCAGGTTGATCGGCCCCTGGCCCAGCTGCGCTTCCCAGTCCGACGGGAAGCTCTGATGTTGCTCGGCAGTCATGTCGGCCCACTGGTAAGGGCCTACGGTGCGGCCGCGAAATCGATCCTTGTGGGTGTCATCTGGAGTCGTTCGAATGACGTTGAAATGGCAGTGCGATGTGTCATCGACCGGGACCAGCCAGCGCATCCGTCTGGTCAGTCCGGGCGCAAGTCCGGTGTCGGGAACGCTGCGCACGGTCGGAAACAGCACCGGCGAAACACGATCGAGTTCGCGCCCGCCCGCGAGGGTGCGGTGCGCGATGTAGCGCATTCCCAGCTCGGTGTATTCCCAGGTCACGTCCGGCATGATTGCCATTTCCGGCGCGAATTGCGCTCCGCTAAAGCTGGTGTGCAGGATCGGAACATGAAAGGGATCCATGATGTTCTCCCAATCCTGCAACCAGTTCCACGGCACCACTTCCATCTCTGCTGCCTCGGGTGATCCGTAGCTCGTGTGATGGGCAAACAGAACTTCTCCGGGGCCGAGCGTTTCCAGCACATCCCAGCGCGGCAGTACCGGGCGCTTGTCAGGTGGTCCCATATAGGCAAAGACCAGTCCGTAGCGTTCTTCAACTGGATACCAGGGCTGGAACACCCGATCCTTGTGCAGACCGCCGCCGGGCTCACACGGCTGATCGATGCAGCGCCCCTGCACATCGAACTGCCAGCCGTGATAGCAGCAGCGAATGCCATTGGCGTCGACCCTGCCGTAGAACAGCGAAGTGCCCCGGTGCGCGCAGCGCGGCGTCAACAGACCCGGTCTTCCGCACCCATCGCGAAAGAGAATCAGATCTTCGCCGAGAATGCGGACCTGGCGCGGTCGCGCTGTCGCTTCGCTGGAAAGTGCCACAGGGTGCCAGTAGCGGCGCATGAATTCACCGCATGGCGTACCGGGCCCTACCTCGGTAATTTCTGCATCGTAGGACGATGGTTTGCGGCCGTACGCCGACCCGTTGCTGGTCACGCTATTCACGTCGTCTCCTTCATGAACGTCTGCTGCTGCAGATCTGAATTGAGGGTAATGCATTATTTGCGTTTTGCAAATACATACAAGCCCGCAGATTTTGTTTAGACTCTATTTCGCTTGCTATAGATGTCACCCGATGCGCGAAGAATTGACCGGTTGGCGCATCGCATTGCAGCAAAATCACAGCAAACGAGTGCGGAGCAGGTCATGGCGGCGGTGCAGAAGAATGCGGATGACATGAAGGACGCGCAGATACGCCCAATTGATCGATGGATCGGGTATCGGTGGGGTCTGATCGTGACGCGCATGGGCGCGCTGGCCGCCGAGGAATACGTCGGGAAATACAAGCTCACCACCTCCGTGTGGCGTGCGTTGGCCGTGATTGCGCGCTACGAGCCTCTCTCTGCTGCAACGCTTTGTGCGCATTCGCGCCTTGATCCGCCCAAGGCATCGCGTGCCATCGAAGCACTGGTGAAACGCAAGCTGCTGTCTCGCCGCAAGGATCCGGCCGATGAGCGAAAGGCGATACTCACGCTGACCGTGCGCGGCAGAACGATCTACCGCGATCTGGAACAGGCGATCGACCGCCTCGAGACCGAGCTTACTGCGACGCTGAGTCCGGCTGAGAAGCAGGCGCTATGGTCTTGCGCCGCGAAACTCGATGCCGAACTGGCGCGTTTCAGGTTGCAGGCAAAGTAAGCTGGCCTGCCAGTCACGCTGGCTGTTTTTTTTTTGGAACGCACTGCGCCCGCGGCGCTACTCAACCAGCGGCGGCGGAAGGGAATACCCGCAGCGGAACTAGTTGTCGCTAAAGAGGCCACCAAGCAGCGTACCCGCGACGCCCCCCACCACCGCACCACCGAGACCACCCGCTGCGCCGCCGACGCCTGCACCGACGGTGGTGGATGATGCCGCAGTCTCTCGGCCCATGTACGGCGCGAGCGAATGGGCGAGATTCGGCATGGTCAGGGTCTGCAGCCACACCTTGCCTGGACCCGTCAATCTGCCCACGAAGAGACCGTCACCACCGAAGATGACGTTCTTGATGCCCGGGATGAGGGTGATGTCGAAGGTCACTGTGCTGTCGAACATGCCGATATGCCCGGGATGCACCATCAGCTGCTCGCCAGGCTGGAGGTCGTAGGTAAAGGCTTCTCCGCCCAGTTCCACCCAGGCCGTCGCATTGCCGCTCAGGCGCTCGAGAATGAAACCGTCGCCGCCAAACAGGCCGGCACCGAGCGACTTCTGGAAGCCAACGGCCAGCTCGACACCTTCGCTACCGGCGAGGAAGCCGTGGCGATGGATCATGTAGCTCTGTCCTGGCGTGACCTGCAGTTCCATGATGGTGCCAGGCACCTTGGCCGCGAATGCGACGATGCCGGAGTTCCCGATCGCCTGATATTCATTCATGAAGATGCCGCCACCTGCAAGCGCGCGGCCGAGGACACCCCAGATGCTCTTGGTTCCCGCCGTCATCGCTGAAGTCTGAAGCTGGATGTTCGGACTCATCCAGGAAAACTGGCCAGGCTCCGAGATGATCTTGTCGCCGGGCTCAAGTTCGAGTTCGAGAACGGGCAAGGTCGTCCCCAGAATGTTTGCTTTCATGACACGGCCTCTCGACGAGTGATTGATGTCTCCAGGCGACACGTGGCCTGGCTCAAGATCAGTTCGACATCTGATGCCGGAATCACACTACAACTTGATGAAATTGCCAAGCAATTTGTGCCGCAAGCGCGTGGCCACGGATCAAGAAGATGGCCGTCCGGCCAGCCTCGAGCGACCGGCGAACGGCCCAGGGCGAAGCGATGCAGTTTCAAGTCTGATGCCTTCATTCCATTTGGCCATGCGCTCTGAGCGCGCGAACGATCCGACCTTGAGCTGCCCGGCGTTCCAGCCGGTCGCGAGGTGCACGATGGCAACATCCTCAGTCTCGCCAGAACGCGCTGATACGATGGTGGCGTAGCCCGCCGTCTTAGCCGCATCCAGTGCAGCTCGCGTCTCGGTCACAGTACCTGCCTGATTGGGCTTGATCAGCACCGCATTGCATGCGCCCGCGCTTGCCGCATCGGCCACGAGCTTGGCGTTGGTGACCAGATAGTCGTCACCGACCACCTGAATGCGTCCAGCAACCGCCCTGGTAAATGCGATGAGTCCGGCTTCGTCGTCCTCAGCCAGAGGATCTTCGATCGATACGATCGGATAGCGCTCGATCCAGCCAATCAGCTTCTCGCACAAGGCATCGGAGTCGAGTTCGGTGCCGTCAAGCGCCAGCTTGTAGCGTCCGGCGCGGCCAAACTCCGAGGCAGCCACATCGAGTGCGATGCCCACATCGGTTCCAGGCACAAGGCCCGCCATCTCGATCGAGGCCACCAGCACATCCAATGCATCTTCATTCCTGGCGAAGTTGGGCCACCAGCCGCCCTCGTCGGCTAAGCCCGCCAAACCTCCGCGCGCCACCATCAGCCGACCTGCCGCGCGGTACACCTCCGCTGTCATCTCGAGCGCCTGTTCAAACGAGGTGGCACTCAAGGCGATCACCATGAAATCCTGAACATCGACGCGCCGACCGGCATGCGCGCCACCACCGAAAATCTGGATCTGCGGCAAAGGCAGTGCCGTGGCCTGGCCACAGGCAAGATACTGCCAAAGGGGCAGGCGCGCCTGGGCGGCCGCCGCCTGCAGCACCGCGAGGGAGGTGGCAATCAGCGCGTTGCCGCCCAGCCGGCGCTTGTTCGGGGTGCCATCAAGTTCGATCAGGGTGGCGTCGATGGTGGCCTGGTGCGCGACGGGCAGACCCTTGAGCGCAGGGAAAATCTCCTCCCGGATGCCGCGCAGGGCATTCTGGACATCGAGTCCGCCGAAGGCGTCGCCACCATCGCGCGACTCGACGGCCTCACGCGTGCCGCGCGAAGCGCCCGCAGGAGCAATACCGAAGCCCTTGAAGCCGTCTCTCGTGGTGACCTCGACCTCGATGGTCGGACGCCCGCGCGAGTCCCAGATGCGCCGTGCAGCAAGCTCCGAGATGACTGTCATTGATCGAATTCTCCAGTGAAGAAGGCGCGCACCTGATCGAGGCGCGAGCGCGGCTCGCGCAACAGCTTGAGTGCAGCATCGCGCAGGCGGTCTCGGCTTGTCTGGTCGAGATATTCAGCCGGAGACTTGCCGTCGACACGGGCCAGCGCAAGTGCCGGTAGCAGTGTCGCTATGCGACCCTCGAGCTCATCCTGGGCCTCGAACGTGACATGTTCGAAGTAACGCGCTGCGAGCGTTGAGAACAGCATCATGTAATCGTGAACCAGGTGCGGTTGATGTGCCGATTTGAGAACGAAGTGGTTCAGGCAAAAAGCCAGGTCGAAGGCAGGATCGCCAAACCATGCGCATTCGGCGTCAATCAGAACCGGACCGCCGGGGCCGACCAGAATATTCTTGGGGCTGAGGTCGCCGTGCACCAGCGCAATGCGATGGCTCTGGGTTCTGTGGATCAGGAATTCCAGAGTTCCTGCCAGCGCGGGGTGGACGCGCGCCGTTTCTGCAAGGTAGGGCTCGAGCCGAATTGCATAGAAGTTCTCGTCGGTGGCAAAGCGCAAGGCGATGGCGCTCGAACGTGCCGTGGCGGCATGAATGCGGCCGATCACATCGCCCACGGCATCGGCAACTGCGCGATCGATACGGCCGCGTAGCAGTTCTGATTTCCAGACCACGTGGTCGAGCGCCAGATATTCCATCACGAAGCTCTTGGTCGCATCGTCCTGACCGATGACGTGCGGCACTTTGCCGGGCACGATCTGTTCGGCGGTCTTGAGCCAGTCGATCTCCGCGAACACGCGCTCGACCGGCACCTTCCATTCCTTGGCGACCTGCAGCTGCGGCAGAGCCTGCTTCAGGCAGAAACTTCCCGACTGTAAATCGACTCTGAAGATGGCTGAAGAGACACCGCCGGTCAGCGGCGTGATCGCCGGGATTTCTCCGGCGCGGGCCAGCCCGAGCCGAAGAAAGATGCCAGCGACCGTTTGTGGTGAACTGGCGACGTTAACGAACGCGTTGCTCATCGAGATTGCATACCTGTGATGCGCCAGAGCTCGCCGCTGGCCGTGCGTTCTGCTTTGTCCAAATTTGAAATAAGGGGCACCATTGGCACTCTTGAGCGTGCTTTTCCAGCTGCATCGTACGCTCAAGGAAGTTCATCTCGGAGAAGTCAAATGTCTGGAGTCTGCCCCGAAAAAAAACGCCAGCATCTCGCTTCCTGATCGAGGCGTACAACCGCCTGCCTTCGCGAAAACGGTGCCGACGCGAAATCCGCTGGAGTGAATCAAATGGAACAGGACAAGCGTCGCGCAGCGCTTGACGCGCACTGGAGTGCCTCGGCGAGCGGCGATCTCGAGGCTGAGCATGCCATCTACGCTGACGATTGCGTATGCGATTATCCCCAGTCAGGCGAGCGCATTCACGGTCGAGCCAACCTTCAGGCGTTGCGTGGCCACCATCCTGGCAAGCCATCGGGCTTTGAAGTAAGAAGAATCGTGGGTCAGGGCGCACTCTGGGTCACGGAGTATCGGATCCAGTATCAAGGGCGTTTTAGTCATGCCGTCAGCATCATGCAGTTCGAAGGTGAAAAGGTGCAGCACGAGACCCAGTACTTTGCCGATGCCTTTGATGCGCCTCAATGGCGCAGCCAATGGGTCGGTCGCATGCCTTGACCCGGCTCGCGCGCGACCACATCGCTTGGCAGCTGTGCAAGCCTCTTGACTGCAAACCAGATCACGACGTCGGCATTCCCCGATCGCGATCGACCTCCTGCGGCTGCACCGGCTCGGCGCGGTTGCCCCAGCTGTTGCGCACGTAATTGACGACGTCGGCAATCTGGCTGTCGCTGAGAGTCTGGGCGAACGGTGGCATGCCGAAGGGTCGCGGATTTCCCGCAGTCACCGGCGCATAGCCGCCCGAGAGGACCATGCGGATGGTATTTAGTGAGGATCGCATGGTGACCGCCCGATTGCCGGCCAGGCTCGGGTATCGACCCGAGATGCCTTCGCCGTGCTCCTGGTGGCAGTCGCTGCAATAATGCTTGTAGAGTGTGGCTCCCTTGCTTTCGTCCTCAACTCTGGCTGCCGTGAAGCTCTCTGGCGGATCTTCCGGTGTGCCTGGATCCTGCAGGTAGCTCACCACGTCTTTCAGATCCGCGTCGCTCAGGTACTGGGTGCTGTTCTGCACCACTTCTGCCATCGGACCAAACACCGCAGTCTGACTGGACACGCCGACCTTGAGCAGCGTCATCAGGTCTGCAGGTGACCAGTTCTTCAGACCTGCTTCAGAGGTGTTCGAAAGTGATGGCGCGTACCAGTTGACGATCGGAATCGGCGCCCCGCCAAGGCCGTGTGCGTGACTGGTCGCGCCGAGGATATTGCGGTTTGCATGGCACGCATCACAGTGCCCCAGGCCTTGCACCAGGTAGGCGCCGCGGTTCCATTCAGCCGAGTGTGTAGCATCGTCCTTGAAGGTGTGCGGCTTGAAGTAAAGCGCGCGCCACACCACCATCAGTCCACGTCGATTGAAAGGAAAGCTCAGCTCGGTGGGAACCACCGCGTTGCCAGAGGGGGCGAGTGATTTGAGGTACTGATAGATCGCGTCGGCATCGGCGCGCGACACGTTGGTGTAGCTGGTAAAGGGAAACGCAGGATAGTAGTAGCGCCCATCGGGTGCCCTGCCGTTATGCAGGGCCCGCCAAAAATCGTCTGCACTCCAGCGTCCGATGCCATGAAGCGCATCGAAGGTGATGTTGGGGGTCACCAGTCGTCCGAACGGTGTGTCGATCGGCCTGCCGCCGGACAGAGCACTGCCGCCGATGGCGCTATGGCAGGCCAGGCAGTCCCCGGCGTGGACCAGGTAGGCACCACGCGCGATCATCTCGGCAGTTGGCGTCTTGTCGGTCGAGGCGATGAACTCTTCACGACTGCCGGCAATCAGCACCCAGGCGGTCAGCGCCGTGATGACAAGCAGCAGTGTCAGGCCAATTCTTTTCATGGCCGCGCGTTATCGCTGGTTACGCTGCCGCAGGCAAGCGGGAGCTTAGCGCCGCTCGACTCAGCAGCGGGCGAACCAGGCAGACCCGCGGGCGACTGCACCGCGATGAAG
>CAZZVZ010000012.1:0-7441 GCA_964657655.1 Gammaproteobacteria bacterium
TGGTATTTGGCAAGCAGCTGCTCGCGCGTCTCGACATTTCCTGGATCAAGCGGTATGCAGTCCACCGGGCACACCACCTGGCATTGCGGCTCGTCGAAATGGCCGACGCATTCGGTGCAGCGCGACGGATCGATCTGGTAGATTTCAACGCCCATGAAAATGGCGTTATTCGGGCACTCCGGCTCGCACACGTCGCAGTTGATGCACTCGTCGGTGATCAGCAATGCCATGGCATGACGAAACGGTTACGCCTGGACCCGCGCCTTGAGCCACTTTTCCACCGAGGGGAAAGTGAACTTGCTGACGTCACCGCCCAGTTGGGCGATTTCGCGCACGATGGTGCCCGAGATAAACATGTACTGGTCTGACGGTGTCAGAAACACGGTCTCGACGTCGGGCAGCAGGTAGCGATTCATGCCGGCCATCTGAAATTCGTATTCGAAATCAGACACAGCACGCAGGCCACGTACGATGACGGTTGCATCCTGCGACCGCACGAAGTCCTTCAGCAGGCCGGAGAAAGCCTGCACTTCGACGTTATCGTAATGGGACAGTACTTCGCGCGCGATCGTGACGCGCTCTTCGAGCGAAAAGAAAGGCCGTTTGTTGCGCGAGTCGGCAACACCCACCACCAGGCGCTCATAGAGTTTCGAGGCCCGGCGTACCAAGTCTTCATGTCCGCGTGTCAGCGGATCGAACGTGCCGGGATACACGGCGGTCAGCATGATTCATCCTCCTCGTTTTTCGGGTCGTGGCCCGCAGCGTCTATATTGCGCCGCAGCAGATGATAGACCACCTGCCCGGCTTTGTCTGTGCGCAGCAGTTCGAGGCCCGCCTGCCTGCATTGTGCCTCGTCGAGCAGCTGCTCGGCCTCGATATAGAGCAACGCATCTGGTGCCATGATCTCGAGCACGCCCGGCAGCACGCGTTGCAGCCACTGCTGGTGAAACGGCGGATCGAGAAACACCAGATCGAAATGCTGTCCGTGGCGCTTGAGTGCAGCAAGACAGGCGATCGCATCCTGCTGTTCGACCCGACAACTGTTTGCCTTGAGGCGCTCGACGGTCTGCTTGAGCGATGCCGCGGCTTTGGGGTTGAGTTCGACCAGTAGCGCCGCCGCGGCGCCGCGGGACGCTGCTTCGAGGCCAAGCGCGCCGCTACCGGCAAAGAGGTCGAGCACGCTCGCACCGTCGAGGCTGCCGCGCAGGTGCGTAATCCAGTTGAACACCGTCTCGCGGACCCGATCGGGCGTGGGACGCAGGCCCTCCGTGTCTATGATCGGCAAAATCGAGCGCCGCCACTGTCCGGCAATAATGCGCACCGTGTGGACACCGGTGGGCCGCGCCGCTGGACGCTGGGTGATCGATTTGCGGGGGGCGCTGCTGCGCTGGGGCATTGGTCAGGGCGAGCCCGGGTGGCAGGCCTCGCCCGATGTTAAAATTAGCCGCACTGTAGCACCCCACCTGCGCCCAGGCGCCCTCTTGTGATCTTCAATTTCCGCAAGTCCCAGCCTCCGGCCAGCGTGCCCGAGAACGATCAAGCGACCCCGCCTGAAGCTGAGTCTTCAGACGCAGACGGCGCTGCGCCGGGCGCCAGGGGATGGCTCGGCCGGCTCCGATCGGGGCTCAAGAAAACCAGTACCGGGCTGGCCGGGTTGCTGCTTGGCGCGCGCGTCGACGACGCCTTGTTCGACCAGCTCGAAGATGCGCTGATCATGGCCGATTCGGGCCTTGGCGCATCGAGCGAGATCATCATCGAGCTGCGATCGCGCGCCGTGCGCCAGCAGGTCGAAGACGCGGAAACCTTAAAGCGCGTGCTGGCCCAGATCATCACGGAACGCCTGCGCCCGCTCGAACGCCGCCTTGATCCGGATCGTGCCAAGCCGTTCGTCATCATGATGACCGGCATCAACGGTGCGGGCAAGACGACTTCCATCGGCAAACTCGCCAAGCATTTCCAGAATGCCAAACGCTCAGTGCTGCTGGCCGCCGGAGATACCTTTCGCGCTGCTGCGCGCGAGCAGCTGACGGTATGGGGCGAGCGCAACGGCATCGCCGTGATTTCACAGCAAGGCGGTGATCCGGCCGCTGTGGTGTTCGATGCCATTGCAGCGGGTAAGGCGCGTGGCATCGACGTGGTGCTGGCCGATACCGCGGGGCGCCTGCCGACGCAGCAGAACCTGATGGATGAACTCAAGAAGATCAAGCGCGTGATGGCCAAGGCCGATGCACAGGCGCCACACGAAGTCATTCTGGTGATCGATGGCACCACCGGCCAGAACGCCCTGAACCAGGTACGTGCCTTCAACGCCGCGGTGGGTGTGACGGGTCTGATCGTGACCAAGCTCGACGGCTCGGCCAAGGGTGGCGTTCTGCTGGCGCTTGCCATGGAACAGCCCGTGCCGATCTACTTCATCGGGGTGGGTGAATCGCTCGACGATCTGCAACCGTTCGTGGCGCGCGAATTCGCAAGCGCCCTGCTCGATCTGGATCCCGCCGGGTAGCTTGTTCGGATCCGCAGCGCTTCAGGTGCGGTTCACGAGCGCCTGATAAAGGGCGCTGACTTCGACTGGAACGCTCGCTTCGGGCGCATCGTCGAGTGCCATGATGAGGCGTTCGACCACGCCCTGCTGGGGCTGGGTCACGCCAAAGAAAACCGGCGTGCCACGCTTGAACACCACCAGACTGGGGAAGTTCTCGACATCGATGTCACCGGCGATGGCGGCATCGTCTTCCACGTCCAGCCAGACAAAACTGCGTTGCGGGTGACGCTGTTGCAGCGCCTTGAAGGTGTCCTGGAATTCGCGGCAGGTCCCGCACCAGGCAGCGCACAGCCCCACCACCAGATGTTCTGGTGGCGAACGTGACCAGCTCTCCTGTTGCGCCGTCGATGACAACCCGCTTCCTCCTCGCGGCCCGATGTGGGGCGAGTTTAACCGCAGCGCCGCATCATCAGCCAACGTGCCGGCCAGCACGCCCTTGCCGGGCGTTTTAGTGGGCGTAGAGCGCCAGCGGGCGTACCGAACGTTCGGTGCGGCGTTGCCCGTTGAGCGAGGGCAGTAGTGACCAGAGCGTGTCGCTATGCACCGACAGTGGCGTATCGGACAGCAGTTCGACGTGGGCACCAGTATCCGAGAGCAGCACGGCCTTGCCCGGACGGGTCAGTTCCAGTGTTTCGCCGGCACGGACGAAAAAGTCGTCGAGGCAGTTTTCTTCAGTGATCCAGACCATTCCCTCGAGCACCTTGACGCGCGTCGCACGTCCTTCCTCGATGGACAGGGGTTGCTGGGGAGCAAGGCTGATGTGAAGGGATGGCAGGCGGGCGTTCATGGCGGTTCCTAGCAATATCGTCGCGCTGGCTTGCGCGTTGTTCGATGCTTGAAATATACGGCGCAATAATGCACCGCACAAACGAGTTAATAGCCACGCATACCTTAGAAAAACTATACTCTCGGGATGCGTCTTCCTCCTCTTAACGCAGTGCGGGCCTTCGAGAGCGCCGCGCGCCATTCGAGCTTCCGGCTCGCCGCAGCAGAACTGTTCGTCACACCGGGCGCCATCAGCCAGCAGATCCGGCAACTGGAGGAGTACTTGGGCGTGACGTTGTTCCACCGCCTGCCGCGCGCAGTGCGGCTCACCGAGGCGGGACAGGAATTCTTCAACGCCGCCACGCGCCACCTGAAGGGCATTGCCCAGGCCGCCGAGCGGGTGCGCCCGCGCCCGGATACGGTGACCCTCACCACCGTGCCCACCTTTGCGTCGCGCTGGCTGATGCCGCGCCTGCCGCGCTTTACCCAGCGCTATCCCAAGGTGCAGGTCGGGGTCGATGCATCCTCCGAACTCAGCGACCTGGAACGGGACGGCTTCGACCTCGCGGTGCGCTACGGCAGCGGCGAGTATCCCGGGCTCGACAAGAAAGTGCTGTTCGAAGGCGTGGTAGTGCCGCTTTGCAGTCCCTCCTACCGCCAAGCGGTATTTGCCGGTGGCACCGACCTGGCCGCGTGGCGTCAGGCGCGCCTGCTGCACGAAAATCAGCCGGACGACCTGTGGCCTGACTGGCTCGCGGCAGCGGGCCTGACCGACATCGACGCGCAGGGTGGCATGTACTTCAGCTATGGCCTGCTGGCGGTGTCTGCTGCCATTGAAGGTCAGGGCGTCGCCCTGCAGCCCGTCGAATTCGTGGAGCGCGAACTGGCAAGCGGAGTTCTCGTGATTGCCGACCAGCGCCCCCAGCACACCGGCCGGCGCTACACCCTGGTGTGGCCGAAACAGGATGTGCGTCCGGCCGTGGCGCAGTTTCGCGACTGGCTGATTGCTGAAGTCGAAAGCGGTCCGGCTCTGGCACAATTGCCATCCGTTGGCAAACCGCCGCTAGAGACGCTGTCCGCGAAATCCGCGCCTTGATCGAGTTCACTAAGGTTCACAAGAGCTACGCTGGCTTCGAGGCACTGGCCGGTGTCAGCTTTACTGTCGAGGCAGGCGAATTCGTCCTGATCGCGGGCCACTCCGGCGCGGGCAAAAGCACGCTGTTGAAACTGATTGCCGCCATCGAGCGGCCCAGCATCGGCAGTGTCACTGTGGCCGGTCAGAACATCGGCCGCATCAAGCAAAAGGGCGTGCCCTATCTGCGGCGCAACCTCGGTCTCATCTTCCAGGATCAAAAACTCCTGCTTGATCGGAGCGTGCTGGCCAACGTGTTGCTGCCGCTGGTGGTGGTCGGCACGGCGCCGCGCGACGCGGCACGACGTGCACGGGCTGCCCTCGACAAGGTTGGCCTGCTGGATCGCGAGCGCGCCTTCCCTCTTAGCCTGTCGGGGGGCGATCAGCAGCGTCTTGCGATCGCGCGCGCCATCGTCAACCGCCCTTCGATCCTGTTGGCCGACGAGCCGACCGCAAGTCTCGATCGGGAAGCGGCACTGCGCGTGGTCGACATCTTCAAGGACTTCAATCGCGTCGGCGTCACCGTCCTGATCGCGACCCATGATGAAAGCTTGCTGAGTGCCATGTCGCCGCGCGTGCTGCGGCTTGATGCCGGCCGTCTCGATCTACCGCCCGCAAGCGCCAGGACTGCGCCATGAAACGCTGGTTCGTGGAACACCGCTTTGCGCTATCGGATGTGCTTGCGCGACTCGCCAAGGAACCGCTGTCGGTCGCGCTCAACGTCGGCGTGGTGGCTATTGCGCTGGCTTTGCCGCTGTTTGGCTTCGTGGTGTTGCAAAGTCTTCGCCCCGTCACGGCGCAGCTTGCGAGCGAGCCGGAGATGGGCGTCTTCATGACGCTCGATGCGAGCCGCGACGAAGCCCGCGCGCTGAGCGCACCGCTCGCGGCGCTGCCCGGAGTCGCAGGTGTTCGCTTCGTTGCCAAGGAAGATGCACTGGCCCAGATGAAGAGCCGGCCCGGCATGACAGAACTGCTTCAGGCGCTGCCCGGCAACCCGCTGCCGGATGCGTGGATCGTGCGCCTGACGCTCAACGCCGACGACGGCAACGCGATCGACCGGCAACAGCAGCTGCAGGCGGCCATCACGGCACTGCCCAAGGTCGACCACGTGCAGATTGACGCCGTCTGGGTCAAGCGCATGGAATCGATGATGCGCCTCTTGTCATTGGTGCTGAGCATCGTGGCCAGTGCCCTTGGTATCGCTGTGGTCGCAGTGATCTTCAACACGGTGCGTCTGCAGGTGCTGACCCAGCGCGACGAGATCGAACTCGCCAAGCTGATCGGAGCGACCAATCGTTTCGTGCGCCGGCCCTTCTATTACATGGGGTTGCTGCAGGGCCTGTTGGGCGGCGCGATCGGTCTCGGGCTGGTCGCGGCGCTGCTGATCCCTCTGAATCGCGCGCTCTACCAGTTCACCCAGCTCTATCTCTCTACCTTCGCGCTGTCACTTGGTGATCCTCGACTGCTGGCGGGCTTTCTCGTCGTGAGCGCCCTGCTCGGCTGGATCGCAGCGGTGCTGTCGGTCAGCAAGCATCTGGGTCGTTACTAGCAGCCACGGCGACAGCAACGCATCGCATCAGGCACAGCGCGAGGCGAGCTTGCTTGCTGAAAGCCCACCACCTTGACCGCCTTTGCGGCGCGATGGCACATCGGTTGCGGAACTCTCTCCAGGTCGCCAGCGCTCAGCTGGTCAGTCAAAGCGGTGCAGTGCGCCGCTTCTACTCCAAGGAGATTGAATTGAATAAGCTCACACGTGTATTGATCGCTTCCGCACTCGCCGCGTCATGCGCCACCGCTTTTGCGCAGGCGGCGGGCGGCGCAGGTAGCGCTGGAGCCTCTGGCTCTGCCGGAGGCGTTGGTGCCAGCGGCGCTGCCGGCACGACCGGAAGTCTGGGCGGTTCGCCGAGCATCGGCTTGGGCTCCCAGGGCGGGTCGATTGGCGCTGGTGTAGGCACTGGTGCCGGTATCAACGGCTCAGCCGGCTCGGTGGGCGCCCAGGGTTCGATCGGCTCGCAAGGCACCTCGCCCAACACCACCGGCAGTCTCGGCGGCAGCGGTTCCCTCTCGAATCAGGGCACGCTCAACAATCCAAGCACCATCCCATCGGGCGGCAACATGGGATCGACCAACAATGGCTCAGTCGGTAGTGGCGCAGGCACCAGCATGACCGGTTCGCACTAGGCAAGCGCCGTCACGATCTGCTGAGCAATGCCAGGTTTTTGGCTGGTCAGCGGGCGAGGCCCCCGAATCTCACGGTCGGGGGTCTTTGTCATTCAAGGGGCGATGCTGGCGCAGACCCAAGCGTAACGAGTGTGGCCGCACGCCGAACTTCCGACAGCTGCTGATACGACGTGCTGTTCACCACCACGCAGCGGGTCTGAAGTCAGCGTTTACTTACCCTAGGATCAAGTGCTGGGCCGGGGCAGGCGGATAGTGCATTTGCGATGGCACAATCGGGCCGAGCAGGCAAAGAACTATCGGTCCGATTGTAAGTCTCAATTTAGCACTCTCTTAATGTGAGTGCTAAACTGATTGCGTACCGGAAGGAATACCCCGGACTCGAAAGGAGATGTACCCCAGATGGCTGACCTCGTACTGTCTCAAAATGGGATGTTTCCGTCACAAAACAAGGGCGGGAATGCACTCATGCTCGCGATTGCCAATCCAGGCGCGCTGGGCACGATCGACTCGTACATCCAAGCAATCAACAAGCTTCCCCTGCTGACCGCAGATCAGGAGCAGTCGCTCGCCAGGCGCCTGCGCGACAACGGCGACCTGGAAGCCGCCGGTCAACTAGTCCTGTCACATCTGCGGCTGGTGGTGGCGCTTGCGCGCGGCTACCTCGGCTACGGCCTGCCTCATGCTGATCTGATCCAGGAAGGCAATGTCGGCCTGATGAAGGCCGTCAAGCGCTTTGATCCGGACCGGGGCGTGCGCCTGGTGTCGTTTGCAATGCACTGGATCAAGGCCGAGATCCATGAATACATTCTGAAGAACTGGCG
>CAZZVZ010000012.1:7451-18360 GCA_964657655.1 Gammaproteobacteria bacterium
CACCAAGGCGCAGCGCAAGCTGTTCTTCAACCTGCGCTCGCACAAGACCGGCCTGCACACGTTCACGCCCGACGAAGTCGAGGCAGTGGCGCGCGAGCTGAACGTCAAGCGCGAGGAAGTGGTCGAGATGGAAAAGCGTCTTTCTGGCGGCGATATTGCGCTGGAAGGGCAGATCGACGACGGCGAAGAGGACTTCGCGCCGATCGCCTATCTGAAGGACGACAACAACGAGCCCACCCAGGTGCTCGAGGCACGTCAGCGCGACCGGCTGCACAGCGATGGCATCAGCGCAGCGCTTGATCGTCTTGATCCGCGCAGCCGCCGCATCGTCGAGGCCCGCTGGCTGGCTGAAGATGCTTCGGGCAATGTCGGCAGTGCCACGCTGCATGACCTGGCAGACGAGTTCGGCGTGTCGGCTGAACGCATTCGCCAGATCGAGTCAGCCGCCATGAAGAAAATGAAGACGGCGCTGGCCGCCTATCAATAGCAGCAGCCCACCTGCTCGATTCAGGTTTTCGAATCGAGCAGGATGTTGAGGTCGTGCAACCAGTCGCCTTCCTTGGCGCTGTCGAGCACGTACAGGCGCGGCGCACCGCTGCGGTCGAAGACATAGCTGACGGCCTGATGATCGATGGTGTAACTGTCGGCCGTCGGACCGTCGACCTTCTGGTAGAACACCTTGAAGTCTTTTGCGGTGCTGCTGATCTGCGCCTCGCTACCGGTCAGTCCGACAAAGCTCGGATCAAAGTTGGCCAGGTAGCGCTTCATCACTGCGGGGCTGTCGCGCTCGGGATCGAAGGTCACGAACAGCACCTGCACGTCGCGCGCGCTCGGCCCGAGCTTCTTCATGACGCCGGCGAGCTCCGACAGCGTGATCGGGCACACATCGGGGCAGCTGGTATAGCCAAAGAAGACGATCACCACCTTGCCGCGGTAGTCGCTCAGCTGACGCGGCTGCCCATTGTCGTCCGTCAGATGCAACTGGTGGGCGTAATCGATGCCGGTGATATCGACGCTCTTGAACTGCGGCTTTTCAGGAGCGCAGCCGCTCAGCACCAGCGCCAGCAGCAAGGTGGTCAGGGCGCGCAGCATCCTGCTGCCGTTCGAGACACCGGGCGCACCGTTCACGCTGCAACCAGGTAGTGGTCGAACAGAAGCGCTGCGAACAGCAGCGCCAGATAGAGGATTGAATAGAAGAAGGTCTGGCGCGCCAGACGGTCGGTGTAATGACGCCACACCAGGTAGCTCATCACCAGGAACGCACCGCCCAGGACCACGGCGCAAACGAGGTACAACAGGCCGCTCATGCCGATCACGAACGGCATGAGGCTGCCCGCGAACAGCGCGATGGTGTAGAGAAACACCTGCAGGCGCGTATGCAGCGCACCATGCGTCACCGGTAGCATGGGCAGGCCGGAGCGCTTGAAATCATCGGTACGATAAAGTGCCAGTGCCCAGAAGTGCGGCGGCGTCCACAGAAAAATGATCAGCACCAAGAGCCACGCCTGCGCTGGCACATGGTTGGCAATGGCGGCCCATCCGAGGGCCGGCGGCATGGCCCCTGCCGCACCGCCGATCACGATGTTCTGCGAGGTCGCAGGCTTGAGCAGGATGGTGTAGATCACGGCATAACCGAGGAAGGTGCCAAAGGTCAGCCACATGGTGAGCGGGTTGACCAGCTGCACCAGCACCAGCATGCCAAGCGCGCCGATGATGCCGGCAAAGGTCAGCGTTTCGCTGACCGACAGCTCGCCTTGCGGCATTGGACGGCGTGCGGTGCGCGCCATGCGCGAGTCGATCTCGCGCTCGACCAGGCAGTTAATGGCAAAGGCGGCACCGGCCAGCAGCCAGATGCCAATCGTGGCGGCGAGCACGGTCTTGAGGGGTGGCAATTCGGGGGTCGCGAGGAACATGCCGATGACCGCGCAAAATACCGCCAGCTGCGTCACGCGCGGCTTGGTCAGCGCGTAGAACTGCGACATCTTGTGGGACAGCGAGGGACGCAGGATATGCTGCATGTTCAGGGATGGGCGCTCTGTATGCGCGGTGCAATACCGCGGCTCGAGACTGGCGAAAGGCGCAGCCGGTAGTTTACCAGCACCAAGGTGGCCACCAGCGCGGCAGCGCCGGCGTTATGCAGGACCGCGGCAACAAGCGGCCAGCCAAAAAGCACGTTGGCAATCCCGGTACAGATCTGGATGGCCAGGAGCGTGACGAGAATGCGCGCCTCGGGTTTGAGATCGCTGCGCCAAAGCGTCGCGGCCAGCGACAACAGCACCAGGGCGACCACCAGCGCCATGTTGCGGTGGGTCCAGTGGATCGCGGTCAACGCCTCGATCGAAAGCGCACCGTCATCGGCCTGGCGCCCCAGTGGATGCCACAGCGCAAAGCCATGCGCAAAATCCATGGTCGGCACCAGCACGCCATGACACAGCGGAAAATCGGCACAGGCGAGCACCGCGTAGTTGGTGCTGACCCAGCCGCCCAGGGCGATCTGCAGGGCCACCACGCCCAGAGCCGCGGCGGCCAGCGGACGGACATACGCGGAGATGCTGGTCTGGCGATTGATGAGCGCCGCCGCAGCGCCGGGTGCCGCGCCCATGACACGTCTTTTTCGCAGGAACGCAGGGTTGAGCGCTGCCGCCTGCCACGTCAGGATGGCAAGCAGGGTGAGGGCCAGCAGCAGATGGGTGGTGACAATGGCAGGAAACAGCTTCATGGTCACGGTCAGCCGGCCGAAGGCACCCTGCACCAGCACCATCACAAGCGCCAAGATCGCAAGCCCCGGCCGCGCGCCCTGGTCGCGTTGTCGCCAGCTCATCACCAGCAGCACCACGATCAGCACGCCCACGCCCATCGCAAGACTGCGATGAATCATCTCGATCCAGGCCTTGGTCATGTCGACCGGGCCGCCGGGCGCCAGCGCTGCAGCCTGTGCGATATCGCTTTGCGCCGCGAGCGGGTTGGCCTTGGCAAAGCAGCCAGGCCAGTCAGGGCAGCCCAGGCCCGACCCGGTAAGACGTGTGAAGGCGCCAAACACCACCAGATCGAAAGTAAGAAAGGCGGTCACGCTGGCCAGCTTGGCAAGACGCCCGTCGCCGCGCAGCGCCCACACCAGGGCCAGCGGTATGGCACCAATCAATACGCCTTGCAGCACGAGGGTGGCGAGGTCGGCTCCTTGCATCAGCCAATCTCCGAGGCCGACACCAGCCGGGTCAGGTCGCGCTTGACCCGGTAGGGATCCGGATCGGTCGGAAAGCGCATCATCAGATGCTGATGCGGATCGACCACGTAGAGATGATCGGTGAAGCCGCTGTCAGGCGCCGTGGTTCCTGGCAGCCACGCTGACAGCTGCTTTGGATCGACACGCAGCATGATGACGTTGGGATAGGCGTCAAGCACCAGTTGAGGCACGCTCTGTCGATCGGTCACGAACCAGACCAGTTCGACCCGCTCGCGATCCTTGCCGGTGGTGAGCCGGATCTGGCGCATTTCGTAGAGTTTCTTGGCGCACACCTCAGGACAGGCAGCACCGTCTGCACTGAGCATCACCCAGCGTCCGGCCAGAGTAGCGAAGTCGTAGGGCTTGCCGTCCAGGGTGGTTGCATCGAGGGTCGGTACCGCGCGCTGCGGATCGATCAGGTCGCCGTAGTTGGTGCGCTTGTCGGGCTTGATGACAAAGTAAAACAGATACGATGCCAGCACCGGCGCTGCACAGACCAGCAGGAACAGCACCAAAATGAGACGGTTGGTCTTGGCCGCTTTGCGCTGCTGCAACGATGGCGTTGCCAACGGCAGTGAGTTGACTTCATTGGACACGTGGAGCCTTTTTCTTCAGTCCGTAATAAATCAGCAGCAAAGCGATCGCCACTGCCATGGCATACCACTGGAAGGTGTAGCCGTAATGGCGGTTGATTTCACCTTGCAGCACTGCGCCACGATCGGGCCAGGAGCGCGACAGGCCATCGAGCATCTGGTTGTCCTGGCGGATCACCAGATGCAGCGGCGACAGGCCGCTGGCTTTCGCATACTTCTCGAAGTTGAAATTCTCCCAGATCGAGTTGACTGGCGGTGAGGCATCGCCCAGATCAATAAAATGCGATTCATCCGGCAGTGCCACGCCGCTCACGTCGACCGGCCCTGCCGGCGTCTGGTAAGCCGTTATATTGGTGCGTTGTTCGAAATTGCGAGGCAACCAGCCGCGATTGACCATCACCACCACGCCCGAGGCGAGCCTGAGCGGCATCAGCACATAGAAGCCGACGCGGCCATCATCGGTCGGGCGGTTGTCGAGGTAGACCACATCGCCAGGAAGCCATGTGCCGCTCACCATGACGCGATGCCAGACCAGATTGGCCGCGTCAGGATTGCTGCCATCGATTGGCAGGGCCACCGCGCTGGCCGCTGCCAGCAGGTGATCCTGCAGCGCGATCTTCTGTTCGGCGCGGCGCGTCTGCCAGCGCCCGAGTTCGATGGTGAGCGCCATCATCGTGAGCGCAATTGCGACCACGACGAGCGGCATGCGCCAGCGACCTATGGTGAGATAATGAGTCATGCGTTACGTCGTCGCCATCGCCTTCGTTCTGATTCTGGGCAGTCTTGCCTCGGCCCTGTTCTTTCTCATGAAAGACAAGGGCACCACCAACCGCACCGTGACTGCGCTCGCCTTTCGGGTCGGCTTTTCCATGGCGCTGTTTTTCTTCATTCTGATCGCCCACTACCTCGGCTGGATTCAGCCGACCGGCAACATCAACTAGCATTGCCGCCGAAATGACAAACGCCGCTGACGCGGCGTTTGATGGGCAGCGTACCAGCCTCGCGTTACATCCAGTACACCACCACGTATAGCCCAAGCCAGACCACGTCCACGAAGTGCCAGTACCATGCGGCACCTTCGAACGCGAAGTGATGCTCGGGCGTGAAGTGCCCCTTCTTCAGGCGAATCAGCACGATGGTCAGCATCAGTGCGCCCATCGTCACGTGAAAACCGTGAAAGCCGGTCAGAAGAAAGAAGGTTGAACCGTAGATCCCTGAGGTCAGGCGCAAATTGAGTTCGGTGTAGGCCGCGTGATACTCGGTCACCTGCAGGGCGAGGAACGTCACGCCAAGCAGGATCGTGATGGCCAGCCAAAACATGGTGGTGGTGCGGTGGTTCATGCGCAAGGCGTGATGCGCCACGGTCAGCGTCGCGCCCGAACTCAACAGCAGCAAGGTGTTGATGGTCGGAATCGGCAACGGCGACATCTTGGTGAACGACTCGATGGTGCCCGCGGGTCCGAGGTTCGGCCAGTGACCGACGAAATCCGGCCACAGGAACTTGTGGTCGAGGTCGGCCAGGAACGGCATGGTGATGCTGCGCGCATAGAACAGCGCGCCGAAGAATGCCGCGAAGAACATCACCTCCGAGAAGATGAACCAGCTCATGCTCCAGCGGTAGGAAATGTCGATGCGGGCGTTGTACTGGCCGCTCTCAGACTCGGCAATGGCATCGCCGAACCAGAAATAGAGCGTCACGAGCAGGCACAAGATGCCACCCAGATTGAGCACAGGGGCGAATGGAACGCCGTTGACCCAGGCAGCCGCACCGAACATGGTGAGCAGCAGCGATCCGCCGGCCAGCACGGGCCAGCTCGACGGATGGGGCACGAAGTAATACGGCACGCTTTTGCTGTCAGCACTCATCAAAATCTCCAGAACTCATCACGCGCTGCACCTCGGTCAGACTCGCGTTTGTGCAGCGAGCGCCATTTTAACTGAAGCGGCGCGCCGCCAGCGCAATAAATCGTCGCAGCCAGTCTCGCTGCTAGCCGCCGGGAAGGACAAAATGCAGCACCACCTTGACCAGCAAGAACACCAGCAGCACAAAGATCAATGCGCCAAGCAGTCCCGCCGCGATGTAGTGCTGCGGCTTCAACTGTGGAGCACTGCGCTCATGATCGGCACTCTTGCGAACGCCGAAAAACGACCAGAACACAGCTGTCATGGCCGCCAGAAAGCCGCTTTGCTGACCCCCGCCGTGACTCACGCCGGCGGCCTTGCGGCAGCATCAGGGACAACCGGCAGCGCGGCACCCGTGCCTGCGACTTCGAAAAAGGTATAGCTCAGGGTGATGGTCGAGACGTCGCGGGGCAGCTTCGGATCGACCACGAACACCACCGGGAACTGGCGTGTCTCGTGCGCCTTCAGGGTCTGCTGCTGGAAGCAGAAGCACTCCACCTTGCGGAAATAGGCCATCGCTTCGGCCGGCGCAAAACTCGGGATCGCCTGGGCCTGCATGGTGCGATCCTGTCCGTTGGTGACGGTGTAGCTGACTGTCATCAATTCGCCGGGATGCACCATCAGCTGGTTGGTCTGGGGCTTGAACTGCCAGGGACCGCGCGCGTTGGCATCGAACTGCACGGCAATGCTGCGTGTGGCATCGACCTGGGTGCTCTTGGCAAACGCCGCAGCATCGGCATCGAGCGGCGTGGCGTTGTTGATGCCGGTGATGCGGCAGATGGCGCGGTACATCGGAATCAGTGCGTAGCCGAAGGCGAACATGGCCACAATCACAACCATGAGGCGGGCAATCAGCGCAGTGGCGCGCTGGCCCGATGGCTTGACGTCGGGTTCAGTTTGCAAGGACGTGCTTGACGATGACGAGCACAAAGAACGCCAGCGCGATGCCCCCAAGGGTCAGGCCGAGCTTGACGTTCTTGCGGCGTTGCAGCTGTTTTTCTTCAGGCGACATGATGCTGCGCCGGCGTTTTGCCGGCGCATCGGTTTATTCGACGACAGGTGGCGTCTCGAAGGTATGGAACGGCGCGGGGCTCGGGATGGTCCATTCGAGGCCGGTGGCACCATCCCACGGCTTGGCTGGCGCCTTGGCGCCACCACGGATGGTTGGAATGACCACGAAGAACAGGAAGTACACCTGGGTCAGACCGAAGCCGAAGGCACCGATGGTTGCGATCTGGTTGAAATCCGTGAACTGCATCGGATAGTCAGCGTAGCGACGCGGCATGCCCGCCAGCCCCAGGAAGTGCATCGGGAAGAAGGTCACGTTGAACCAGATGAGCGAATTCCAGAAGTGGATCTTGCCGCGCAGTTCGGAGTACATGTGGCCAGTCCACTTGGGCGACCAGTAGTAAAAGCCCGAGAACAGCGCGAACAGCGAGCCCGCCACCAGCACGTAGTGAAAATGCGCCACCACGTAGTAGGTGTCGTGCACCTGGATGTCGATCGGCGTGACCGCCAGGATCAGTCCGGTAAAGCCGCCCATCGTGAACACGAACAGGAAGCCGATGGCGAACAGCATGGGCGTCTCGAAGGTCATGGAGCCACGCCACATGGTGGCAATCCAGTTGAACACCTTCACGCCGGTCGGCACCGCGATCAGCATGGTGGCGTACATGAAGAACAGCTGGGCCGTGACCGGCATGCCGCTGGTGAACATGTGGTGCGCCCACACCAGGAAGGACAGGATCGCGATCGAGGAGGTGGCGTACACCATCGAGGCATAGCCAAACAGCGGCTTGCGGGCGAAGGCTGGAATCACCTGCGAGACGATGCCAAAGGCCGGCAGGATCATGATGTACACCTCGGGATGGCCGAAGAACCAGAAGATGTGCTGATACATCACCGGATCGCCACCACCTGCGGCATTGAAGAACGAGGTACCGAAGTGACGGTCGGTCAGGATCATGGTGATGGCGCCTGCCAGCACCGGCATCACGGCGATCAGCAGGTAGGCCGTGATCAGCCAGGTCCACACGAACATCGGCATCTTCATGAGCGTCATGCCGGGCGCGCGCATGTTGAGGATGGTGACGATGATGTTGATCGAACCCATGATCGACGAGGCACCCATGATGTGCACCGCGAAGATCGCCAGGTCCATGCCCGGGCCCATCTGGATCGACAGCGGCGCATAAAGCGTCCAGCCTGCCGAGGTTGCGCCACCTGGCACGAAGAACGATGCCGTCAGGAGAATCGCGGCAGGGGGCAGCAGCCAGAAGCTGAAGTTGTTCATGCGCGCGAACGCCATGTCTGGAGCGCCGATCATGAGCGGCACCTGCCAGTTCGCAAAGCCCACGAAGGCCGGCATGATGGCGCCGAACACCATGATCAGACCATGCATGGTGGTGAGCTGGTTGAACAGTTCAGGATCGAAGAATTGCAGGCCCGGCTTGAACAGCTCGGTGCGCAGCATCAGCGCCAGGACGCCGCCTTCCATCAGCATGGTGAGCGAGAAGAACAGGTACAGCGTGCCGATGTCCTTGTGATTGGTCGCGAACAGCCAGCGGCGCAGGCCGGTGGGCGTGTCGTGATGCTCGTGATCGTGACCGTGATCGTGCAGATGGTCGATGGCGGTGCTGCTCATAGGATCTCCTGGTGTTCTCTTTGGCTGCGCATCAGGACGCGCTGCGCGCTGCTTTCACATCCGACGGCTGGATCGCCTCGCCAGTGTGATTACTCCAACTGTTGCGCTCATAGGTGATGACCGACGCGATCTCGACGTCGCTCAGCTGTTTCCATGACGGCATGGCGTTCTTGCCGTTGAGCACCAGTGCAATCTGGGCCGCCTTCGGACCGTTGACGATGGGTGAGCCGTCAAGCGCCGGGAAAGTGCCGGGCAGGCCCTTGCCGGTCGCCTGGTGGCACACCGCGCATTGCTGATAGACCGCCTGGCCCTTGGCGACCAGTTCATCCTTGGTCCACACCTTGTTGGGATCTTCGGCCTGGGCAGCCATCGCCTTTTGCTTGTCCTTGACCCAGGCGGCGTACTCGTCTTCGCTCTTGACCACCACCACGATCGGCATTGCCGAATGTTCACGACCGCACAGCTGCACGCAAAAACCGCGATAGGTCCCGGTCTTCTCGGCGCGGAACCAGGTGTCGCGCACAAAGCCTGGAATAGCCTGCTGGTTGACGCCCAGATCCTGCACCGCCCAGGCGTGGATCACGTCGGCTGCGGTCGTGATGATGCGAATCTTCTTGTTGACCGGCACGACCAGCGGATTGTCGACGTCGAGCAGGTACTCGTCACCTTCTGGGTGCGCTGGCTCGTTCAGTTCGGGACTGCCGATCAGGCCGTGCGGCGTCGCCAGATTGGACAGGAAACCAATGCCGGCGCCCTCGCCTGCAATGTAGTCGTAGCCCCACTTCCACTGATAGCCGGTGGCCTTGACGGTTACATCGGCGCTGGTGGTGTCCTTCATCTCGACCACCATCTTGGTGGCCGGAATCGCCATGCAGATGACGATCAGAAACGGCAGGATGGTCCAGATGATCTCGACCTTGGTGCTCTCGTGGAAGGTTGCAGGTTCATGGCCAAGCGATTTTCTGTGCTTGAACACTGAATAGAACATGACGCCAAACACCGCCACAAAAATGACCAGGCACACCAGCAGCATGCCGTTGTGGAGCGCGTAGATGGCTTTCGAGACGGGTGTGACGCCTTCGGTGACATTGAGCTGATTGACGCCCGGACCACCTTCGCTGTCGTTGACCGCCCAGGCCAGATTCGACAGCAAAGCGAGAGCCGCACAACTCGCGAGGCGACCCGTGGCACGCAGATAGGGGAAGTTCATTTTGTCCTCAGATACCTGATCAATTTCAGCTGCGGCGCGCTTGACCTTCGGCCAGCGCGCTTCTTAACTCCTGCCCGAACTGGCGCCGCTCTGCATCTCCGACAAAACGACCCACCGCGAGCCTTCGTCCATGTTGAGCGAGAACCAGGCGGTGCCTCATTCCATCTTCGGCCTCGAGCCGAACCCAGTAGCGGTTCAGCGGCGTGACCGATGTGCGACCCGACGCCACCACTTCGACAATCAGGTCACTGCCCTTGAGCGAAATTCGCTCGAAATCCCCGGCCCTTCTCGCCATCACGATCAACGCGACTCCAAGAGCCAGCAGATCGAGACCGCAAAACGGCATCACCATCCATGCGCCCATCAGCGCCAGCGCAGTGGCGATCAGCGATGATACGACGACGAGCGAGAGGTAAAACGCGCTCAACTGCCGCACCGACATGGCCTGATTGCGCTTTAACAACCACTCGCGATCCGTCTTGATCGGACCATCAGCTTCGAGCCCTTCGGGACGAACAAGCATGGTTTTATCGACACAGCCAACGAAATCGCCAGAGCGCGCGCAAACGCCCCAAAGCCTGCGAATTATAGGGGCAAGCGTGAAACCCGGGCAAGCCAGAACAGTCCGATGGGCGGCCTTCTGGCCGATTGCAGTTCTCGCGACAAACTGCCGCAAGCGCTGCTCAGCGCAGTGTGGTGCGCAGAGGCGTTGGCATGCTGACCACCGAAAGGCCGTCGCCGCGCCCGCGCGGCACGCCCTTCCAGGCGTGCCCGTAGACGATCTCGACCGACAATTCCAGTTGACCTGAAGTGTTGCGCTGTGACTCGAGCGCCGCATCAAGCCGTGCCCGGGCGGCACGTCCGAGAAGCCCGCGGCGTGCCTGTTGAAGCGGGTTGCCACCCAGGGCGCGCACATCGGCCCAGAACGCATCGGCGCTGCTGTAGGTCAAGGTGAGGCGTTCCATGTCCATCACCGGTTGGGCAAAGCCGTGGCTGGCAAGCATGTCACCGTAATCGTGCAGGTCGGCGAAGGCGATCGTGTGCGGCAGGGCATCGACCGCCGCAAACGCAGTCCGGACCTGCTCGAGGGTGTCCGGACCGAAGCAGCTAAACAGCAGCGCGGCTTCGGGTTTCAGGACGCGCGCCCACTCGGCGATGACGCTTTCGGCATCGTTGACCCAATGCAATACGCAGTTCGACCAGATCAGGTCGGCCGATGCGGACTTAAAAGGCAGTCGCGAGGCGTCGCCCTGCACGAGCTGCGCCTCGGGAGTCGGCGCAAACAGTCGCCTGACACGCTGACGAAGCGAGGTGGCGTGGCGCACTGGCGCGGCCAG
>CAZZVZ010000013.1:0-18244 GCA_964657655.1 Gammaproteobacteria bacterium
AGGTCCGTTTGCCGACTACGGCAAGCAGATGGAAAACGGCATCAAGGCCTACATGGCCGTCAACGGAGACACCGTGGCGGGCAAGAAGATCGAGATCATCACCAAGGACACCACCGGCCCTTCGCCTGACGTCGCCAAGCGCGAAGCACAGGAACTGGTGACGCGCGACAACGTCGATTTCCTGGTTGGCTTCGGGCTGACACCCAATGCCATCGCGGCCACGGCGGTTGCCACCCAGGCCAAGAAGCCGATGATCATCATGAATGCCGCGGCGTCCATCATCACCACCAAGTCGCCCTACGTGGTGCGCGTGTCAGACACCATCGCGCAGAATTCCGTGCCGATGGCGCAGTGGGCCGCCAAGAACAATATCAAGCGTGTCTACACTTTCGTTGCCGACTATGCGCCTGGCATCGACGCTGAAGAGAATTTCAAGAAGGCCTTTACCGCCGCAGGCGGCGAGGTGGTCGACAGCGTGCGCGTGCCCCTGAGCAATCCGGACTTCGGTCCCTTCATCCAGCGCATCAAGGACGCCAAGCCGGAGGCCATGTTCCTGTTTCTGCCATCGGGTGCGCAAAGCGTTGCCTTCATGAAGGCATTTACCGAGCGTGGCCTGGCCGCCGCCGGGATCAAGGTGATCGCAACCGGTGACCTGACCGATGACGGCGTGCTCGATGCGATGGGCGATCCAACGCTTGGCATCATCACTGCGGGCCACTATTCGGCGGCACACGATTCACCGGAGAACAAGGCGTTCCTGAAGGCCTATGCCGGTGTTGCCGGCGACCTGCGTCCCAACTTCATGGCGGTTGCCGCCTACGATGGCATGGCTGCAATCTACGACGTGCTGAAGAAAACCAATGGCGATCCTGACGCCGACAAGGCCTTGGCGGTGCTCAAGGGCTGGAAACATGAAAGTCCGCGCGGTCCGATCCTGATCGACCCGGAAACGCGCGACATCGTGCAGACCGTGTATATCCGCCGCGTGGAACGCGTCAACGGTCATCTCTACAATGTCGAGATCGACCGCTTTCCTTTGGTCAAGGATCCGGGTAAGTAGCGTTGAGCGCCCTGCTTGGCGTACTGTTCGATGGCGTCGCCTACGGCAGCCTGCTGTTTCTGATCAGTATCGGGCTTGCCATCACGATGGGGTTGATGAATTTTGTCAACCTCGCGCACGGTGCTTTCGCCATGCTGGGCGGCTACACTGCGGCCCTTTTGATGAGCCGCCTCGGGGTACCCTTCCTGATCACGCTGCCGCTTGCCTTCTTGCTGTCGGCGGCAGCCGGGCTGGTGCTCGAGCCCCTCTTGTACCGACGTCTTTATCGGGCCAGCGCACTCGATCAGGTGCTGTTTAGCATCGGTCTTGTCTTCATCAGCATCGCGAGTGCCACCTATTTTTTTGGCTCGGCACAAGCCGAGGTCCACCTGCCTGGCTTCCTGCTCGGCCAGCTGCACCTGGGGCGGGTTGATTTTGGCGTGTACCGGCTGTTTCTGATCGGCTTCGTGGCACTGCTCACGGGGCTGCTTTATTTCGGCATCGAGCGCACCCGCCTTGGCAGCTGGATCCGTGCTGCCGTCGATCAGCGCGCCGCGGCCGAGGGACTCGGTATCCCGGTCACGCGTGTGTTCATGATCACCTTTGCGATCGGCTCGGGTCTGGCAGGTCTCGGCGGTGCGCTTGGCATCGACGTGCTCGGACTCGATCCGACGTTTCCGCTCAAGTACATGGTGTATTTCCTGCTGGTGGTGGCCGTCGGCGGCGCCGGCTCGCTGTTCGGACCTCTTTGTGCGGCATTGATTCTGGGCATCTGCGATGTCGCCGGAAAATACTATGTGCCAAGTGCGGGTGCGTTCGTCATCTACGCGCTCATGGTGGTGATGCTGATCGCCTTCCCGGCCGGACTTGCCGTGAAGCGTTCTCGATGAACCAAGCGCTGCATCCGCGTCGCTGGCCTGTGGGCGAACTGCTGTTCTGGGTGCTGCCGGTCGCAGCACCCTTGTTGTTCCCGCAGTTTCTGGTGCTCGGCAGCCAGATCCTCATCACCGCACTGTTCGCCCTGTCGCTCGATCTCATCATGGGCTATGCCGGCATGGTATCGCTCGGCCATGCGGCTTTTTTCGGCCTTGGCGCATACGGTGCGGGCTTGATGGCCAGTCACGGCATGGGCGATCCCCTGCTCGGTCTGCTGGTGGCAGCATTGCTGGCCGCGTCGCTCGGATTTCTGGTCAGCTTCCTGGTGCTGCGCGGTCATGATCTGGCGCGTCTGATGGTGACGCTTGGCGTCGGACTGATGCTGTACGAAGCGGCCAACAAGGCCAGCTGGCTGACAGGTGGCGTCGACGGGCTGTCGGGCATCGAAGTCCACAAACTGCTCGGTTGGCGCGACTTCGATCTCGAGGGAAGGCTCGCCTACGGCTACAGCCTCGCCGTGCTGCTGCTGATCTTCTTGTTCCTGCGCAGGCTGGTGGCCTCACCGTTTGGCCTGGCCCTCAAGGGCATCCGCGAGAACGCGCGCCGCATGCCGGCCATCGGCACCCCCGTGACACGCCGCCTGGTGACGGCATTTACTTTCAGCGCGGCAATTGCGGGTATCGCGGGCGCCCTGCTGGCCGAGACCACTCAGTTCGTTGGTCTCGATACCTTCAGTTTCCAGCGTTCTGCAGAAGTCCTCATCATGCTGGTGCTGGGCGGCACCGGCCGGCTCTATGGTGCCATCCTCGGTGCGGCCATCTTCATGGTGGCGCAGGACCGGCTGGCTGGCATCAACCCGGTGTACTGGCAGTTCTGGCTCGGGGTCCTGCTGGTGGTCATCGTCCTCACAGGGCAGGGCGGTGTGCTGGGTGTCTGGGACCGCATTCTGGTGCAGATCCGGCGCGCCAGGGCGCTTCGCACAACAAAAAAGGAGCGGGCGTGACACTGGCACTCGCCACGCGCGGTCTGTCCAAGACATTTGGCAGTTTTGCGGCCAACAGCGATATCAACCTTGCCATCGAAGCAGGTGCACGTCACGCACTGATCGGCCCCAACGGCGCAGGCAAGACGACCCTGATCAATCTGCTGACGGGCTACTTGCGTCCCAGCAGCGGTGAGGTATTGCTGCACCAGGCCAATATCACAAGGCTTGGCCAGTATCAGCGCGTGCGGGCCGGCATGACGCGCACTTTTCAGATCAATACCCTGTTCAATGGCCTGACGGTGCTCGACTCGATGCTGCTGGCGCTGTGCGAGCGCGAGCGTCTGACCGGCCACTTCTGGAGTCGCACGCCGCCCCACCAGGCGCTGCGCGATGAAGCGCTGGCCCTGCTCTTGTCGCTGCAGATCGCAGACCATGCCGATGTGCTGTCCAGGGAGCTGCCCTATGGGCGCCAGCGACTGCTCGAGATTGGCCTTGCTCTTGCAACTCGCCCAAGCGTGCTGCTGCTCGACGAACCGGCCGCCGGCATCCCTTCGGCCGAAAGCCGCGAGCTGTTCGAAGTCATCAACGCGCTGCCGCGCAGCGTCACCATCGTGCTGATCGAGCATGACATGGACCTGGTGTTTCGCTACGCCGAGCGCATCACGGTCCTGGTTGCAGGCCGGGTTCTGACCGAAGGAACGCCAGCAGAAGTTCAGCGCGATCCACAGGTGCGCGAGGTCTACCTGGGAAGCGGCCATGTCTGAACTGCTGGTCCTCGAGCAGGTCTCGGCCGGCTACGGTCTGTCGCGCGTGCTCGAACAGATTGACCTGAATCTGTCCGCGGGCGAGAGCCTTGCGCTGCTGGGAAGAAATGGCGTCGGCAAGAGCACGCTCATCATGACGCTGATGGGTCTGACGCGTCAGCACGCCGGCAGCATCCGTTTTCTCGGCCACGAGCTGAGCGCGATGGCCACCGACAAGCGCGCGCGTCTCGGTCTCGGCTGGGTGCCGCAAGAGAGGCTCATCTTCGGCTCGCTCACGGTGCGCCAGAATCTCGAGGCAGTTGCTCGTCCCGGTGCCTGGAATGTGGAGCGCGTCTGGCGCCTGTTCCCGCGGCTGCACGAGCGCGAACGCAACGGCGGCGACAAGCTGTCGGGCGGCGAGCAGCAGATGCTCGCGATCGGGCGCGCGCTGGTGACCAATCCGAGTCTTCTGCTGCTCGACGAGCCGATGGAAGGGCTCGCGCCCATCATTGTCGAAGAGCTGGCCACGGCGATCGCCGAACTGATCGCAAGTCAGGAGATGGCAGTGATCCTGATCGAGCAGCATGCCTTGTTGGCCTTGCGCCTGACGCGCCAGGCCGTGATCCTCGATCGCGGCCGCATCGTGCACCGCGCGCCGAGCGCGCTTCTGGCGGCAGACCACACTACCTTGTCGAGTCTTCTTGGCGTGTCCTGATGTGCCTGTGCAAGCCTTCGAGCGGCTCGCTGCATGGCGATCGAAGACACCTGCTCTGTTATAATTTGAGCCGACGCGAGGCCCTCCAAAACGACCCGTTTTCAAGGCGCACCGACGTCTTTCCCCCGGCAGGCTCTCCTTGCGAATTCTGGTAAGTAACGACGACGGCTACTTTGCGCCGGGACTGGCCGCGCTTGCTGCTGCCATGCGTGCTTTCGGCGAGGTGGTGGTGGTGGCGCCCGAGCGCAATCGCAGCGGCGCATCCAATTCGCTGACACTCGACCGGCCGTTGAATGTCAACCTGCAGCACAACGGCTTTTTCGCGGTGAGCGGAACGCCTACGGACTGCGTGCATATCGCCTTGACGGGTCTTGGCGGCGCGCCGTTTGATCTGGTGGTCTCAGGGATCAATAGCGGCCCGAACATGGGTGACGACACCATCTATTCGGGCACGGTCGCTGCGGCCATGGAGGCGTTTCTGTTTGGTGTCCCGGCGATTGCATTTTCCCTGTCCGACTATGGCGTGGAGTACCTCAGCGCTGCGGCAGCTGCGGCCGCGCGTGTGGTCGAGGAGTTTCTCAGTCGAAAGGCGGATGAAGCGGTGCTGCTCAACGTCAACCTGCCAGCGCATCACGAGCTGCAGGGCGCGCCCATCAGCGTCACCCGGCTCGGCAAGCGCCATACCTCAGAGCCGGTGCTGGCCGGCAAGAATCCGCGCGGTGATGCGATCTACTGGATCGGTCCACCAGGAGCTGCACAAGATGCCAGTGAGGGAACCGATTTCGACGCGGTCGCGCACGGACGCATCTCGATCACACCGCTGCAGATCGACCTGACAGCGACCCGGCAACTGGAGTCGGTGCGCGGCTGGTTCTTGAAGCCGTGAGCACCGATCAAAGAAAACGCTGGATGGCGGCGCTCGATAAGGGCGCTGCGAAGAAACCCGACTCGAGCAAGAAGACGCCGCGCGGCGTGATCGCCGCCACTGGCCTTGGCCTGACCTCGGAACGCTCGCGCAGCAGCATGGTCGAGCGCCTCACCCGCAGCGGCATCACCGACCGACGCGTGCTCGACGTGATGGGGCGTGTGCCGCGTCACATGTTCGTCGACGAAGGACTGGCAAGCCGCGCCTACGAAGACTCGGCGCTGCCGATTGGTCATCACCAGACCATCTCGCAGCCCTACATCGTCGCGCGCATGACCGAGATCGTCTGCAACGGCAAGATGCCCGGGCGTGCGCTCGAGATCGGCACCGGCTGCGGCTATCAGGCAGCAGTCCTGGCTGGCGTGGCACGCGAGGTCTATTCGATCGAACGGATCCGTCCCCTGCATGAAAAGGCGCGCCTCAACCTGCGCCCACTGCGCATCGCCAACCTGCGCCTGGTGTATGGCGATGGCCTGGAAGGCCTGCCTGAAGTCGCCCCCTTCGATGCCATGCTGATTGCCGCTGCCGCAGCAAGCCTGCCGCATGCGCTGATCAGTCAGCTGGCGGTCGGTGGTCGGGCGATCGCGCCGCTCGGCGACCGCGAGCAGACGCTTTGCCTGATCGAGCGTCATTCGGCCAGCCAGTTCACCACCACGGCGCTCGAGGCGGTGCGCTTCGTGCCCCTGCACGCCGGGGTGCGATAACGGGCGCGGGCGAATTGCAGCCGGAGCGGCCCTGAGTTTTTGCCGCGCTGTTAAACTGCAGCCAGCTTTTTCGTTTGGGTGAATTGATGCTTGCTGTGCTCGACATCCTCGCTTTGCGCCGTCGCCAACTCCTTCCTTTGCTGGCCATGGCCGTTCTGGCTGGCTGTACCACCACCCCGAATCGGGCACCGGTGGTGGAGCATTCAAGTGGCGTGACCATTGCGCCGCCTGTGGCGCCCACTCCAGCGCCGCCCTCCGGGCCTGGTTACTACACCGTCAAGCCCGGCGACACCCTCTACGGCATCGCACTGTCTTCCGGTCAGGACTACCGCCAGCTTGCTGCCTGGAACAATCTCGATGCGAGCTTTCATATCCGCGTCGGCCAGGTGCTGCGCGTCGCGCCGCCAGACACCGGCAACGGCGCTGGCAGCGTCGCGGTACCGATCGGCGGCGCGGCCACCGGTCTGATCGAGCGGCCTCTCGGGGCCCCGGGAGCAGCCGCACCCAGCCCGCCGGGCTATGGTCCGATGCCAGCGGCCGGTGACCTGCCAGAAAAAACCGGCCCAAGTGGCGTCAAGAGACCTTACAGCGATGCTGCGCTGGCAGATCTTTCCAAGCCAGACAATGAGGCTCTTGCACCGGCAGCCGCACCTGCTGCTGCAGCGGGTGCCGATCAGGGCGCAGGTGACGATGAAAATGTCGGCTGGATCTGGCCTGCCAGCGGACCTGAGATTGCCGGCTTTAGCGAGGTCGGCAACAAGGGCGTCAATATCGCCGGCAAGACCGGAGCGCCCGTGCTGGCGGCCGGCGCCGGCAGCGTGCTGTATGTGGGCAACGGCGTACGCGGCTACGGCAACCTGGTGGTGATCAAGCACAACGCCACCTACATCTCGGTCTACGCCCACAACAGCAAGATCCTCGTCACCGAGCAGCAGCCGATCAAGAAGGGGCAGAAGATCGCCGAGATGGGCGACAGCGACGCCGACCAGGTCGAACTGCATTTCGAGATCCGCCGCCAGGGCAAGCCGGTCGATCCGATGAAGTATCTGCCGGCGCGCTGATGAAGCCTGTTGTGCCACCCGAGAAGAATAGCGAAGGCAGTGCGCTTCATGCGGAGGTCGATCACACCTTCGATGAGGAAGCCGATCCGCAGGGTGTCGACGAAGAGGGCGCAGCAGAGGGCGCCAGCGATAAATCGGCCGAGACCGCCGAGGTCGCCGAAGTCACCGAGCTCGCCACCGACAGCATCCAGCATTATCTGCAGGGCATCGGCGCCAAGCCGCTGTTGACGCCGGCGGAAGAATTCGAGACTGCCACGCTGGCCTCGCAGGGCGATTTTCTGGCGCGCCAGAAGATGATCGAACATAACCTGCGCCTGGTGGTCAGCATCGCCAAGAATTATCTGAATCGCGGCGTGGCGTTGCTCGACCTGATCGAAGAGGGCAATCTGGGCTTGATCCATGCACTCGAAAAATTCGAGCCGCAACGCGGCTTTCGCTTTTCGACCTATGCCACCTGGTGGATCCGCCAGGCGATCGAGCGCGCCATCATCAACCAGTCGCGCACGGTGCGACTGCCGGTGCACGTGGTACGTGATCTCAATCAGGTGCTGCGCGCCAAGCGCCACCTGGAAGACAGCGCCCGTGCCCACGGCAACCATCGCAGCGAAGTGACACACGAACAGATCGCGCACCTCTTGGGACGCGGCCGCGATGAAGTGACCGACATCCTGGCGCTGTCCGAACATACCGCCTCGCTCGATGCGCCGCTCGATTTTGATCCCAGTTTGTCGCTCGGCGACACGCTCGCGGACACCGGCTCTGCCACACCCGAATCGAGCACCCTGCAAGGTGAGGTGGAATCGCTGGTTCACGTCTGGCTGGAACGGCTGACGGAGAAACAGCGCTTTGTGATCGAGCGCCGCTTTGGGCTCAACGACCACGACACCTCGACCCTGGAAGATCTGGCCGATGAACTCGGCCTGACGCGTGAGCGGGTGCGCCAGATCCAGCAGGAAGCGCTGATCAAGCTCAAGCGTACCCTGTCGACCAAAGGCGTCGGCAAGGACGCCTTGCTCTAGGGCGCAACATGACACCCGTGCTGGTGTTCGACCTCGAGACCGTGCCCGATGTAGACGGGCTGCGCCGCCTCAAGGGTCATGCCGTGGACATGTCCGATGCCGAGGTGGCGCAACTGGCGCTCGCCGAACGCGAGGCCAAGACGGGCCGCGAATTCATGCCGCTCCATCTGCAGCGCATCATTGCCATCAGCTGCGTGTTTCGCGACGAGGAAGGACTGCGAGTTCGCTCGCTGGGCACCAGCGCCGATCATGAGGCACGACTGATTGCCGACTTCTACAAGATCATCGACAAGTACACGCCGCAACTGGTGTCCTGGAACGGCTCGGGCTTTGATCTGCCGGTGCTGCACTACCGCTCCATGCTGCACGGCATCTCGGCGCTGCGCTACTGGGATACGGGCGACGACGATCGCGAATTTCGCTGGAACAATTATCTCGGGCGCTATCACGCGCGCCATACCGACTTGATGGACGTGCTGGCCGCCTACCAGGGCCGCTCTGCAGCGCCGCTCGATGAACTGGCCAAACTGTGCGGCTTTCCCGGCAAGCTCGGCATGGACGGCTCGCAGGTATGGCCCACCTACCAGCAGGGCGGGATTGCTGAAATCCGCGCTTACTGCGAGACCGATGTCATGAATACATGGCTTCTTTACTGCCGCTTCCAGCTGTTGCGTGGCAGCTTGTCTGCGGCAGCCTATCAAGCCGAGATCGAGCTTGCGCGCAGCTCGCTCGAGGCGCGCGACGAGCCGCACTGGAAGCAGTACCTGATGGCCTGGCCAATCGAGCCGGTTTGCTAGAATCGCTCCCTTTTGCGCTGCGCCGGCATGTCTTTGGTGGACCCCATGAAGCTCGTCATCACCGGTTTCGATAACGAGGCGCGCGGTGTCGCCCGGCACGCGGGCAAGGTGGTGTTTGTCGAAGGCGCCCTGATCGGCGAGACCGTCGTCGCGCGTCCAGTGAGAAGCCGCCCGAGCTACGAGATCGCTGCTTTGGAACAGGTCGTCCGGCCGTCAGCGTTGCGCGTCACGGCGCGCTGTCCGAGCTTTGGCGTATGCGGCGGCTGTTCGATGCAGCATCTCGATGCGGCCGCGCAAGTCTCTGCCAAGCAGCGCCTTCTGGAAGACAGCTTCTGGCACATCGCCAAACTCAGACCCGAACTGATGTTGAGGCCGATCCACGGCCCGACATGGCGTTACCGCTACCGCGCACGCCTGGCCGTGCGTTACGTGACCAAGAAGGGTGCGGTGCTGGTCGGCTTTCACGAGAAGCGCAGCAGCTTCGTGGCCGACATGCAAAGCTGCGAGGTGCTGCCCGCGCACGTCTCGGCGCTGCTGCCTGCGCTGCGTGAACTGGTCGGCCGGCTCTCGATCCGTGACCGCCTGCCGCAGTTCGAGCTTGCCGTGGGCGATGACAGTACCGTGCTGGTGGCGCGCGTGCTCGAGCCGCCGTCGCGCGCCGACGAAGAACTGCTGCGCCAGTTCGCGGTGCAGCACAGCATCTCGCTGTGGCTGCAGCCCAAGGGCCCGGACAGCGCTGTGCCGTTCTTTCCGGTGGACAGCGCACTCACCTACCGGCTCCCCGAGTTCGGCGTCGAGATGCCGTTCAAGCCGACCGACTTCACCCAGGTCAATCACTATATCAACCGCACTCTCGTCACGCGCGCTCTGCGCCTGCTTGATGTACAAGCCGACGAGCGCGTGGCCGACCTGTTTTGCGGGTTGGGCAACTTCACCCTGCCGATCGCCACGCGTGCCAAGCAGGTGGTCGGCTTTGAAGGCAGTGCTTCGCTGACGCAACGTGCCCGGGACAATGCGGTGCAGAACCGGCTTGGCAGCAAGGTGCGCTTTGAGACTGTCAATCTATTCAACCTGACGCAGCCTCAGCAGAATTCCCTGTCCGGCTTCGACAAGATGCTGATCGATCCGCCGCGCGAAGGAGCGCTCGAGGTGGTGCGCAGCATCATCGAGACGGGCTTTGCCAGGCCGTCGAGAATCGTCTACGTGTCATGCAACCCGTCCACACTGGCGCGCGACGCCGCCGTGCTGGTTCATGAAGGCGGCTATGCGCTGCGCTCGGCAGGCGTGGTCAACATGTTTCCGCACACGTCACATGTCGAGTCGATCGCGGTGTTCGAGTGGCACGGTGCCACTCCCGTTGCTTCGACCCCGATGTGACGGGACGATCGCTTGACGCGCTGGTGCGGCAATTGAATCCTTTGCAGGAGCTGTCATGACGCAGGAAAAAATCGGCTACATCGAGCTTCCCGCTGGCGATGTCGCCGCGCTCAAAGCCTTCTACGGCCCGCTTTTTGGCTGGACCTTTCATGACTTCGGTGACGACTACGCGGCCGTTGACGGTGCCGGTGTGGAAGCTGGCTTCAATGGCGATGCAGCCAGCAGGTCGAAGGCGCCACTCATCATGATCGAAAGTCGCGATATCGCAGCGACACAGGCAAAAGTGCTTGAGGCGGGCGGCAGCATCACGCTCGCGTTGTTTGCCTACCCGGGCGGCCGGCGCTTTCACTTTGTCGACCCGAGCGGCAACGAAATGGCGGTGTTTCAACCGTCAGCCTGAGGCGTGGACGCCACGAGAGTGCAAGGATGGCCATAAAAAAAGCCCGGTCGAAAACCGGGCTTTTATGCTGCTCAGCGCCGCCTGTTACTCGCGGTTGCCACCAAAGATGCCAAGCAGGAACAGCAGGTTCTGGAAGATGTTGAACAGATCCAAGTAGATCGCGAGCGTGGCCGACACGTAGTTGGTTTCGCCGCCATTGATGACGCGCTGCATGTCATACAGCAAGAAGATCGAGAACACCAGGATCGCGACCACCGAAATGGTCAGCATCAGCGCCGGGATCTGCAAGAAGATGTTGGCCAAACCGGCCAACAGGATCACGATCAGGCCGACGAAGGCAAACTTCCCAAGCGATGAGAAATCCCGCTTCGAGACGGTCGCGATACTCGCCATGGCAGCAAAGGTCAGCGCGGTGCCACCAAAGGCCAGTGAAACCAGCGCCACCCCGTTGGACATGGCCAGCACGAAGCTCAGCATGCTCGACAGCAGCAGCCCGGCGAGGAAGGTGAAACCAAGCAGCAGACCGACCCCCAGACCGCTGTTGCGGTAGCGCTGGATGGCGAAAATCAGCCCCATCATGCCGATGAACACCAAGAAGGTCGGCATCGACGAGCTGCGCACCCCCGCCACGTGCACGCCAAAGCCGGTCTGGAGTCCGACCCAGGCGCCGAAAATGGTCGGAATCATCGACAAGGCAAGCAGCCAGTAGACATTGCGCACCACCCGGTTACGGACTTCGGGGGTACTTGCGGGGCGGTAGCCTAGCCCTGCGCCGCGTGAAAAGTTGTCATTCATTTGATTCTCCTGATCCAAAAGTGAGTTCGTGAACTCTGGCACTGAGACTACCGGAGCCTGGCTCCGGGTTGCACATTGCATCTCGCCCGGATGCCACCAATTGTGACAGGGCCTGGCGGTTCCCTGCGCAGGCCCTGCGGCAGTCCTAGGGGATATGGTGCCGTCTGTTATAATTTAAAGTTGATTTTCTCACTAATTCCTTCATTTTTTGGAGTTTTTATGTCGGTTGAACGAACTCTTTCGATCATCAAGCCTGATGCGGTGGCTAAAAACGTGATCGGCGAGATCTACCTGCGTTTCGAAAAGGCCGGTCTCAAGATCGTCGCCGCCCGTATGGCATGGTTGTCGCGTGCCGAGGCCGAGGGTTTTTACGCGGTCCACAAGGCTCGTCCCTTCTTCAAGGATCTGGTTGAATTCATGGTCTCTGGACCCGTCATGATTCAGGTGCTCGAAGGCGAGAACGCCATTCTTGCCAATCGCGACCTGATGGGCGCGACCGATCCCAAGAAGGCAGCCCCTGGCACCATACGCGCCGACTTCGCCGACAGTATCGACGCCAACGCTGTGCATGGCTCGGACGCAAGCGAAACTGCGGCCAGCGAGATCGCTTACTTCTTCCCGGCCCTTCACGTATATTCGCGTTAAGCGGATCCTACGTTTCATCCCGTGACCAGACCTGTCAACCTTCTCGATTTTGATGCAGCCGAGCTGACGGCCTGGTGCGGTCAGCAGGGCGAGAAGCCGTTTCGCGCGCGCCAGCTGCTGCGCTGGATCCATCAGAACGGCGCGCGTGACTTCAGTGTCATGACCGACCTCGCCAAGTCGCTGCGCGCGACTCTCGAGGCAAACGCTGAAATCAGCGCGCCTGCGGTACTGGCTGATCACGTGTCGAATGACGGCACCCGCAAATGGCTGCTCGACGTGGGCGCCGGCAACGCGATTGAATCGGTTTTCATTCCGGAAGAACACCGCGGCACGCTGTGCATCTCGACCCAGGCCGGCTGCGCCGTCAACTGCCGCTTCTGTTCGACCGGCAAGCAGGGCTTTAGCCGCAACCTCAACGTGTCCGAGATCATCGGACAGCTGTGGTGGGCCAATCAGGCGCTTGGCGTGGTGGGCAAGGGCGCGGAAAAGGGTCAGCGACGCATCAGCAATGTTGTGCTGATGGGTATGGGCGAGCCGCTCCTGAACTACGAGGCCAGTGTTGCTGCCATGCGCTTGATGCTCGATGACAATGCCTACGGCCTGTCGCGCCGGCGCGTCACCCTGTCGACTTCGGGCGTGGTGCCGATGATGGACCGGCTGCGCGAAGACTGTCCGGTGGCTCTGGCGGTGTCCCTGCACGCCCCCAATGACGAGCTGCGCGACGAACTGGTGCCTCTCAATCGCAAGTACCCACTGGCAGAGCTGATGGCAGCGTGCCAGCGCTACCTGGAGCGCGCACCGCGTGATTTCATCACCTTCGAATACGTCATGCTCGACGGGGTCAACGACAGCGACCTGCATGCAAGGCAGCTGGTCGAGCTGGTCAGGGATGTACCCTGCAAGCTCAATCTGATTCCATTCAATCCGTTTCCAGACGCTGGTCTGAAGCGCTCGCCCAGGGAGCGTATTCGCGCCTTTGGCAAGATTCTGCTCGATGCCGGCATTGTCACCACCACCCGCCGGACACGTGGTGATGACATCGACGCTGCCTGCGGCCAGCTGGCAGGCGAAGTGCAGGACCGTACCCGCCTGGCCGAACGCGCTGCCAAAAAAATGATTCCGATCCAGGAGGTGGCCGCATGAGCCAACGCACCAGCCAAGTTCTGCCGCTTCACCGAACGCTGCTGCTGGCCGCCGCCGCAATTTGCCTCGTCCTGTCTGGCTGCAACTCCATGAAGTCGGGATCGGACCAGCCGCCGCTCAAGAGCAATTCGGTGCAGGACATGCAGCTGTCAGACACGCGCGCGCCTGAGATCAGCCAGAGCACCAGCGTCGACATCAAGGACCGCAATCCAGATTCGCCCGAGAGAAAGCGTGCCCGACTGCGACTTGATCTGGGGGTCAGTTATTACCAGGATGGCCGCTTCCCGGTGGCGCTCGACGAGTTGAAACAGGCGCTGCAGATCGATCCGAACTTCGCCGAAGCGCACGACATGCTGGCACTGGTCTATATGGTGCTGGGTGAAAAACAACTGGCCCAGGCCAGCTTCCAGCGCGCCTTGCAACTCGAGCCGACCTCATCGGAAATCAACAACAACTACGGCTGGTTCTTATGCCAGAACGGCCAGTTCAAGGAAAGCCTGCCGTACTTCGACAAGGCGCTGCAGAACCCGCTCTACAACCAGCCGGCCAAGCCTTTGCAAAACGCTGGCGTATGTGCCCTGCGCATGGGTGACAAGGCGCTGGCCGAGGATTATTTCCAGCGTTCCTTCAGACTCGATCCGAGCGGACCGGTGGCCGCCTACAACCTGGCTCTGATCTTCTTTGATCGCAAGGAATATCCGCGCGCCGAGTTCTATGTCAACCTGGTCAACAAGAGCAACGTGGTTTCACCCGAGGCGCTGTGGCTTGGCATTCGCGTCGAACACGCGCTCGGCAAAGGCCCGGAAGAGGCGAGCCTGGGTGCCCAGCTGGAGCGCGCTGCGCCCAACTCGCGTGAAGCAGAACTGCTCGCGCGTCACGCCTACAATGAATGACGAACTAACGCATCAGCATGATGCGGATCAGCAGCGAGCGCTGCCCGAGACGCCTGCTGCGCTCGAGCGCCACGGTGCCGGCGCGCAGCTGCGCGAGGCCCGTGAACGACTGAACCTGTCGCTCGAAGACATTGCCGTGCAGATCAAGAGTGCGCCGCGCAAGCTCGCGGCGCTCGAAGCCGAGCGCTGGAGCGAGTTGCCAGAACGTCCCTATCTGCGTGGTCTCATCAGGAATTACGCGCGCGTGCTGCATCTCGATCCCGAGCCGCTGCTCGAGGCGGCCGATAGCGCCAAGGGGGCGGCGCTGCCAAGCAGCGACTTCAACCTGCAGCCCACGCTGCGGGCACCGTTCCCGCACCGCCCGGCCGGACCGCACGAATCGCCGGTCAGCAAACTGATGATGATCGGTGTGCTGGTCTGTGCTGTGGTGATCGCCGCCATCGTGCTGCCCGGTACCGCGCCATTTCGCGAGGTCATGCTGAGCATCGAGGCGCGCCTGCACCACGAATCGGCCCAGCCTGCCGTGGCCGAGATTGCGCCGGCCGGCATGACCGAACAGATCAACAGTGCCGTGAGCAGTCCAAGTGAAGCAGCGTCCAGTGCGGCGCTTTCTGCAGCGCCGGCGTCGTCGCCGTCTTCTTCGTCGAACGTTGCGCAGCCAGCGCCCGCGGCGACCTCTTTGCTGCCCGCCACAGCGCTTGCAAACAGGACTGCTCCTGGCGCTGCCGCACCGGTCACATCACCGGCTGCTGGCCTCAGCGCCAGTCTGGGCAGCGGTCAAACACTGATTGCCAGTGCCGATCAAACGACGGTCTCGCCCGCCACGGCACTGCACATGCAGTTCGATGACGACTCCTGGGTCGAGGTCCGCCAGGCCGATGGCAAGATCGTCAGTTCGCAGATCTTCAGGAGCGGCACGGAACAGGCGATCGACGCCAGCGCGCCGCTTGAAGTGGTGATCGGCAATGCGCCTGCAGTCAAGGTGTCGTATCGCGGCAAGCCGATTGACCTTGATCCTTATACCCACGCGCGCGGTGCGCATCTTTCAATTCCCTGATTCTTATGTCAAGCAACGATCCGAATGCGAGCGATACGCTCGATCTCCTCGACTTGCCCAAAAGGCGTGCGACCCGTCGCGTCATCATCCGTCACGGCGGCAAGAAGGTTGAAGTAGGGCGTGGCGCGCCAGTGCTGGTGCAGTCGATGACCAACACCGATACCGCCGATGCGATCGCGACTGCGATCCAGGTCAAGGAACTGGCCCAGGCAGGCTCTGAAGTGGTGCGCATCACGGTCAACTCGCCCGAGGCGGCAGCCGAGGTGCCCGCCATTCGTGAACAGCTCGACCGAATGGGCATCGATGTGCCTTTGGTCGGCGACTTCCATTACAACGGTCACAAGCTCTTGACCACCTATCCGGGCTGCGCTGAAGCGCTGTCGAAATACCGCATCAATCCCGGCAACATCGGCAAGGGCGAAAAGCGCGGCGATAACTTCGCGCAGATGATCGAAGTGGCATGCCGCTTCGACAAGCCCGTGCGCATCGGCGTCAACTGGGGCAGTCTCGACCAGGAACTGCTGGCGCGGGTGATGGACGAGAACGCCCGGCGCGCCGAGCCGCGTGATGCGCGTCTTGTGATGCATGAGGCACTCGTCACATCAGCCATCGAGAACGCAGTGCGCGCCGAGCAGCTCGGTCTGGGCGCGGATCGCATCATCTTGTCTTGCAAGGTGTCGGGGGTGCAGGACCTGATCGCGGTCTACCGTCAGCTCTCAGCGCGCTGCGACTATCCGCTGCACCTCGGACTCACCGAAGCCGGCATGGGCAGCAAAGGAATCGTCGCCTCGAGTGCGGCGCTCGCGGTGCTGCTGCAAGAAGGCATCGGCGACACCATCCGCATTTCACTCACGCCCGAACCGGGCGGTGACCGCACGCGCGAAGTGGTGGTGGCCCAGGAACTGTTGCAAACCATGGGGCTGCGCGCCTTCGCACCGCTGGTGATTGCCTGCCCCGGCTGCGGGCGCACCACCAGCACCGTGTTTCAGGAACTGGCCTCGAGCATCCAGGGCTGGCTGCGTGGCCAGATGCCGGTCTGGAAAGCCAAATATCCAGGCGTCGAGAACATGCATGTGGCGGTGATGGGGTGTGTGGTCAATGGACCTGGTGAATCCAAGCATGCCGATATCGGCATCAGCCTGCCGGGTTCGGGTGAATCGCCTGTGGCACCGGTGTTCGTCGACGGCGCCCGCTCAGTGACCTTGAAGGGCGACCGCATTGCAGAGGAATTCCAGCAGATCGTCGCCAGCTATGTCGAGCGTCGTTTCGGGACCAGCGCTGCTGTTGACGCTGGCGCTGCCAGCGTCATGGCCTGAGCGTGCGCTAGATGGCTGATTCAAACGACAAGGTTTTTGCCGTCAAGGGCATGAACGACATTCTGCCCGCCGATGGCGTGCTGTGGGATGAGTTCGAGCGCGCCGTGCGCTCGCTCGCGTCGAGTTACGGGTTCCAGCAGATCCGCACGCCGCTGGTGGAGATGACGCGCCTGTTCCGCCGCGGTATCGGTGCCGTCACGGATATTGTCGAGCGGGAGATGTATTCGTTTACCGATGCGCTCAACGGTGATGATCTGTCGCTGCGTCCGGAGAGCACGGCAGGTGTGGTCCGCGCGGTAGTCGAGCACAACATGCTGTACGACGGCCCCAAGCGCCTTTGGTATCTGGGCCCGATGTTTCGTCATGAGCGTCCGCAGCGCGGTCGTTATCGCCAGTTCCACCAGTTCGGTGTCGAAGCACTCGGCTTTACCGGTCCAGACGTGGATGCCGAAGTGATCCTGATGGGACAACGGCTATGGGACGACCTGGGCCTCACCAATATCCGCCTCGAGCTCAATTCGATAGGCTCGACCGAAGAACGTGCCGCGCATCGCGTGGCCCTGATTGAGTACCTGCTGGCGCACGAATCACAACTCGACGAAGACTCGAAGCGGCGCTTGCACACCAATCCGCTGCGCATTCTTGATACCAAGAATCCGACCATGCAGGCCATGGTCGATCAGGCGCCGCGCATTCTCGATTTCCTGGGCGAGGCATCGCAGGCGCATTTCAAGGGGCTGCAGCGCTACCTGCTCGATGCCGGGATCGCCTTCACCGTCAATCCACGTCTGGTGCGTGGCCTTGATTACTACAATCTGACGGTGTTTGAATGGGTCACGGATGCGCTGGGTGCTCAGGGCACCGTGTGCGGCGGCGGCCGATATGATTCGCTCATCGAGCTGCTCGGCGGCAAGCCGGCGCCTGCTTGTGGTTTTGCGATCGGTGTCGAGCGCCTGATCGAACTGATGCGCGATCAGGGCAGGGCTCTCAATGCCAGCGTGGCCGATGTGTTCGTGGCGCATCAGGGCGCAAGTGCGGCGCGCCTTGCACTCACCGTGTCTGAGGAACTGCGCGGCGCCGGTTTTCAGGTGCTGATGCACTGCGAAGCGCTCACCGGAGGCAGTTTCAAATCACAGATGAAGCGTGCCGATGCAAGCGGTGCGCAGTTCGCCGTCATCATGGGTGACGACGAAGTCGCCCAGCATCAGGCGAGCGTCAAGGCATTGCGCAGCGACACCGGCGTTCAGACGCGCGTGCCGCTTGATCAGCTGACCCAGTATCTGATCGATGCCACGCTCGACAGCAGCGAGTTCCTGTCGGGCGATGAAGTCCTACATCCAAGCATTGAACAATAAGGAAGAAGAACCGTGGCATTTGATCTGGAAGAGCAAGAGAAACTTGCCGAGCTAAAAGCCTGGTGGGCCAAGTACGGCAATCTCGTCACCGCGCTGATTTTTCTGGCGGCGCTCAGCGTTCTGGGCGTCAACGGCTACAACGCGTGGAAGACCAAGAAATCCGGCGATGCATCGCTTGTGTACGATCAGATGGAAAAAGCCATCACCACCAAGAACGCCGTGCTGGTGAAGGAAACTGCCGCCACGCTGATGAGCGATTTCTGGTTCAAGCGCACCGCCTATGCGCAGATGGCCGCTCTCGACAGTGCGCGCTACAACGTCGATGCGGGCGACCTGAAGAGTGCCGAGGCCCAATTGCAGTGGGCCGCCGATCATGCAGCTGACAGCCAGTATCGGCTG
>CAZZVZ010000014.1:0-2675 GCA_964657655.1 Gammaproteobacteria bacterium
CCTTCAACCTTATCCACTGGATCAGCGTAGGCGCGCGCTGCTGCGAAGATCAGCTTGAGTTTGCCTCGCTTGAGATCTTCAGGCGTGCCCAGGAACGGTGCCAGGCGCGGATCCGGCTGAAGTTCGATGACGGGTCCGCTTGCACCAGCGACCAGGCGATCGAACTCCGCCCTTTCTTCGTCGTTCGACAGCGCGTTTGAAACTATGTTGGGCAGCGGGTAGACGTGCTCACTGTTCCAGTACACATCGAAGATCGCAGATAACTGTTCAACGATAGGTCCGACCGCCATGATGTCCATATCGACGAAATTGTTGTCGCGCGATCGCATGAAATATTCGTCAGCCATGTTGCGCCCCCCAGCAACCGCTATTGCGTTGTCGGCGACAAAAAGCTTGTTGTGCATGCGATGATCAATGCGCCCGAAGTCAAACGCTGCAGCCACGAAACGACCCAAGGATGAACTGCGCCAGGCTGGAAAGGGGTTGAAGAGACGCACCTCCACATTCGGGGTCGCCGCAAACGCCAGTAGCAGCGGGTCTTCACCGGCGGTGTAGTAATCGTCGATCAGCAGCCTGACGCGCACGCCTCGTGCGGCAGCGCGTTTCAGGCAACGCAACAACACCTTGCCGGAGTTGTCTGGCGCCAGCAGATAGTACTGAACATCCAGAGTTTTCTCCGCCTTGTCACAAAGCGCAATGCGCGTGGCGTAGGCATTGGAGGCCACCGGCAGAAGCTGAAATCCCGACTTGTCGCTAGCGCCCAAATTTTGCGACGCGATGTGGCCGAGCTGACTATTGACGTCAATGGGTAAGGCGCTGGTTGTGGCGAGTTCCGGTCGCTCCGGCAGCTGCGCACAGGCAGCGAGAAGGGCGGCAACCAGGACTGCAATCAGTGAACGAAGAAAGGTGCGCATAGTTGTTGAAGTGCTTCCCTTGATGACACTGGACTGTGACGCTGTTATTTCAGATGATCGACGCGACGGCTTCGCCGCGTGGGCTTGGCAGGACTGCTTGTCAGCTGTCCGGTAACTAAATTCGACGTGCCATCGCCCGCATGTGCCGCGTCTTTAAGGCGCTCTCGCAGCCAAGCAAGCCCTTCATCAGCAGAATTGCGGCGCGGCCACACCATCGACATGCGCCAGGGCGGCATCGGCAAGGGCGGTGGCACAGCGACAATCGAGCCTTCGAGCACCATGCGCTGCGCCGCGCGGGCGCCAACAGTCGCGATGAGGTCGCTGGTCCGCAGTAAGTCCGCGACCAACGTCGCGCTCGGTATGGTGATCGAGATGCGGCGCGACATGCCGGCCTGCGTCAACTGCCGATCCACTGCGCCTGTCGCATCTCCTTTTTCGGTCACCAGTAAGTGATCAGCCTTGGCAAACGCGCTCAACGTCCAAGGTTTCGACAGCAACGGATGGTCGGTGCGCAGCACACACACGAAGTTCTCTTCAAACAGGGACTCGCTTTCAAAACGGTTCGGGAAGGAGTCGGCAACGTAAAGCGCTATGTCAACCTCATCGTTATCGAGCAAGGATTCAATTCTCGACTTCTCGACAAACCGAAAACGTAGATCGATGCCAGGGGCTCGATCGCGTAGCGCAGCCATGAGGGGTGGCAGGACCGTCATGCCCACGTAGTCGCCTCCGCTCAGGTGGAAGGTACGCTTGCAAGATGCCGGGTCGAACGGCGCTTTCGCTTCGACCAGAGAACGAACATCGAGCATCAGTTGACGCAGCGGCTGCGCCAGCGCCCTTGCTCTTGGCGTCGGCTCCATTCCTTTGGTCGTGCGTACCAAAAGTTGATCGGCAAACAGAACGCGCAATCGGGCCAGCGCGGCACTCATGGCAGGCTGTCCGATGCGCAACGACTGCGCTGCGGACGATACCGACTTCTCCCTGAGCAATGCATCCAATGCTGCAAGAAGATTCATGTCTATTCGTTTCATCGATGCACATCATTTGTTATATCGATTTGATTGATTCTCCCATAACTTTGATAATTCGCGTCGACGCCGTGCAACAACGCGGCGCCCCTTCAGGCGAGCTCATGAAATGGGAGCGGAAATGACAGACCTTGTGGCCCAGGCGAACAAACGCCTCGTGATCGAACATTTCAATGATTTTGTTAATCGGCGCGATTTGGCAGCGATCGATCGCAATATGGCCGCGGACTTCGTCGATCGAGATGGACCAAACGGCAAAGTTGTCGGCATCAGTGAAGACCGCGCCATGATGGCTCGTATGCATGCGTTGATCCCTGACCTTGCAGTCGAAGTCAAGGATGCGGTGGCCGAAGGTGACCGGGTGGTGGTGCGCAATGTATGGACTGGAACCGATCCTCGCTCTGGTGCGGCGATGGAATTCCACGGCTTCGTCATGTGGCGCGTCACGAACGGCAAAATCACAGAACGTTGGGCGACCGTCACGCCATTTCATGATCTGACCAGTAGTGACCCGACATGGTGACGGCGGCGGGGCGTTTGCTCAGTGCCGAGAAAGGCTTCTGGGTTGTAGCCGCAAGTATCACCGTCATCGTGTTGGGTGCGAACACTCCACTCCCGTTGCTGACGGTCTATCAGTCGCAATTCGGCTTTTCGACCGCAATGCTGACCGTCATCTACGGTCTCTACACGAGTGGCGTCATTCTGGCTGTGTTTGCGCTCGGACCCGCGTCGG